>JAYTNK010000495.1:0-2167 GCA_043748375.1 Cytophagales bacterium | reverse complement strand
GCTTGGCGACTTAAGTTCGTTACTCAAAATAGATTTGATTTCGCCTGTGTATTTCATCTCACTTGCAGAACTCAAAATGTTATTTATGTCAAAATACGATTTATGGAATTTTTTAAGTTCCTCTACCTGTTGTTCCTTAATTTCGCTAATATCAAAATCAAGAAACGGTTTTTCGTCCATAATGTTAGGTTCGACAAGGTCTGTATAAAATTTGAATTTTATACCATTTGTCAAAATAGCGAACTTTGCTTTGGTTACGTTGAAGTAGCGCATAAGTTGGTTGTCGTGCAACTCCAATTTTTGCGCCCAATGTTTACATTCTACTAATATAGTAGGAAAGGCATCTTTTAAAATAGCATAATCTACTTTTTCGCCTTTTTTTACGCCTATGTCTGCAACAAATTCAGGTACAACTTCAGCTGGATCAAAAACATCATAGCCTAATGTTTGGATGAAGGGCATAATAAAAGCATTTTTAGTTGCTTCTTCTGTAGCGATTTGGTCTTTAAGTTTTGCAACTCTGTCGCCAAGCTGTTTGATTTGGTCTTTAAAATCCATCTTGAAGTTTAGTTTTTAAGTTTTGACGTGTCGTTTTAGTGCGTTGTTGTACAAAGTAATGCAAAACTCATTAATATACGAACTTTTCGCATATTTTTGATTTTAAAATAGATTTTTGCAAAAGCGCAAAAAAAAGGATCAGCCTTTATGCGTGAGTTAGTAAGCTTACTTCGCAAAGGTATGTAGTGTGTTTCATACTACCAAATAAAAAGCAACTTTTTTTTCTTACAAAAGAAAAAAAATATTATAAAACTCAAAATACAGCTTGTGCCAACGTTGGCACAAGCTATTTTTTGCCCTCTCTAAATGCCTTTTCTGCATTTACCTAAATGCTCTTTAGTGATCTAGAGTAAATGCTCTTTAGTGATTTAGTACTATAACTACAAAGAACACATACAAATACAACCAAAAGGCGAAAGTGAAATCTTGAGAAAAAGACATAAAAATAAATTGTGTATTTTTAAGAATTTTATTTGCAAATAAGAATTTTATGTATTATATTTGCACTATGAAAAAAGTATTTCATTACCCAGACATACAGCAGATAAACGTACTTGATGAACGGTTTTACACAGAAAAAGATACAGGCGTTTTTTACCCCTCTTCTACAGAAGTTTTGAACGTCTATCCGAAAGGCATCGGCTTTACCAACTGGCTCAAAGAAAACGGCAAAGACTCCGACAAGATAAAAGAGTTTTATGGCAATAGAGGAAGCAATGTCCACAACGCTGTAGACCGCATCAATGCTGGGGTGCGTGTGAACTGGCTCAATCCATTCACAAACGAATATGACTACACAGTCGATGAGTGGAAAATGATAAGCCACTACTTTGATTTTTACACACGCTTCAACCCTGAACTGCTAACCGTCATCAATCACGAAGGCGAAGAACAAAAAGCCTCCGAACTCCGCCTACTCTCGCACACCCATAAACTCGGTGGCACTCTCGACATGGGACTTATGCTCAACGGCAGGCGAGGCGTAGTAGATGTGAAAACCACAGGAGACGTGTACAGCACCCACGAATTGCAAGTAGCCAGCTACGCCATGATGTGGAATGATACTTACCCTGACCAGCCCATAGATTTTACAGGTATCTTGTGGCTGAATGCCAAGACACGCACAGAGGGCAAAAAAGGGGCAATACAAGGCGCAGGTTGGCAACTTGTAACCTACGACAGGCATTATACCAAAGCCTTCAAATTGTTTGAAGCGTGCCGCCTTATTTGGGACGAAGAGAACCCGAACCCGAAACCTAAAAATTTGATTTACCCCGATTCATTTTGCATCGAGGATATTGAAAAAGAAACAGCACTCAGAAACGCCCTAAACATACAAGAAAATGAGTAGAATTATCAGAAAGGCTACGGAAATAAGCCTCAAAATATTAGGCAAAATAAAAGTGGGTATGCTTACCACAAACGCTCAAGGTGTTACTTATCCAAAAGCAATAGACTATTTTCGTCCACATTCGACAGACCCAAAATCTGTAGAATATTTGCAATATTTTGCAAATTCATGTGGCGAAAAGCCCAAAAGTATCACGATAACATTCGCCTCAAGCGGAGAAGAAGCTTGCTATGAATATATGGTTTTGCTGAATAATCA
>JAYTNK010000494.1:0-4777 GCA_043748375.1 Cytophagales bacterium | reverse complement strand
CCGATAATGCTGGCAACCCCGAATTTACGTATCGTATCTTTGAGAAGTACAAGTTAGCCGATGGGCTTAGCTCTGTGCTTCAAATGCATGGGGGTGCAGCAAGTCCCGCCAACTTCCACACTAAATTTGACAATTTGCCACATTATGTAAATTATGGCGTGGGTGTATTTGTCATGCTTTTGCGTTTGCGATATGCAGACTTGGGTATGCGCTACAAAGCGACCGAAAAAGGATTAGAAGAAGGCGGTTTGGGTGTATGCCATAGTATAGAATATCAGCCTACGCCTTATCCTGAACTATTGGAATATGCCAAATTAGCTAAAAAATATGACAGACCGCTGTTTTTACACCTGCGTTATTCTGCCGAAAATACAGAACTTGATGGTGTGAAAGAGGCTATTAAACTTGCACAAGACACAGGCGCGAGAATCCATATTGACCACTTGCACTCTACAGGAGGCACTTACAATATGTCGAAAGCCCTTGACCTCATACAGCAAGCTAATTTATTGGGAACAGACGTTACCACTTGTATTTATCCCTACAGTTATTGGGCTACCTATCTAATTTCTAAACGCTTTGACCCAGGCTGGCAGGATAGATTCAAAATTACATACAGCGACTTGACCATCGTTGGCTCAGGTGAACAACTCACAGAAGCGAAGTTTAATGCCTATAGAAGCCGTGCAGGGCTGTTAGTCGCTGTACCTGAAGGCACTATGCAAATGGATAAAACGATTGATTTAGCTTTGCAACACGACTTTTGCATGATAGCCTCTGATGGGGGGATTGAAAGCGAACCTATTGCGAATAATCACCCACGTGGCGCAGGTTGTTTTGCTACAGCTGTTCGCCATGGATTGGATATTGGCATGAGCATGGAGAAGATACTTTCTAAAATTACGACCTTGCCTGCCCGCCTCATGCGCGGTGCTATGGATACACGCAACGATATAGCCGATGGTAAAATAGCCGATATTACCATTTTTAACCCTAAAACTATTAAAGGAAAAGCAAGCGTTAAAATGCCCAATCAATTCTCTGATGGAATAGACCAAGTAATCATAAATGGCAATATCGTATTTGAAGATGCCAAAATAGTAGCCTCTAAAGGTATGGCGATAAAATATTAGGCTACTTGCCTATACGCAACCAAAAGTAAACGATATATCCTTGCATATTTGCACTATATTTGCAAGTATGCAATTTATATTTTCTAATTCAATATCAATATGTTGGGGGCTATAGCAGGCGATATTATCGGCTCAATTTACGAGGGTAGTAAAGCAAGAGATACTAATTTCAAACTTTTTACAACAGAGTCGCGCTTTACAGACGATACTGTGCTGACGCTTGCTACGGCTGATACGCTTTTGCGTGCCACGCCTTATTGCGAAAACTACAAACTATTTGGGCGAAACTTCCCTAATAGAGGTTATGGAGGTAGATTTAGACAATGGTTGGCATCAGACGACCTCGCCCCATACCAAAGCTACGGGAACGGCTCGGCTATGCGCGTTAGCCCTGTAGGTTTTGCTTTCGATAAATTATATGAAGTTTTGGCAGAAGCAAAGGAAAGTGCTTCAGCTACACACGACCATCCTGAAGGGATTAAAGGAGCGGAAGCAATAGCAAGTGCTATATTTCTTGCAAGACAGGGCAAAACAAAAGAGGAAATTAAAACCTATATAACAGACACTTTTGGCTATAATTTAGAACGCACTATTGCTAAAATTCGCCCAACCTATACCTTTGATGCCACTTGTCAAGGCACTGTACCAGAGGCAATTATTGCCTTTTTAGATTCGCATAATTTCGAAAGCTGTATTCGCTTAGCCGTTTCGTTGGGTGGCGATGCCGACACACTCGCAGCTATGGCGGGTGGCATAGCCCAAGCTTATTACGGCAAAATTCCTTATGAAATTATTTATCTTGTGCAACATAAATTAGGGAAAGTTCTTTGGGAATCGGTAGAAGAGTTTAATGAAATATACGATATAAAAATCGAAAGTTAAGCACTTGTACTAATTTATTTGTATATTAGACTTCTTGCGAAAGTTTTTTTTAGAAGCCTCACACCCTGCCCTCTCTCCATTTTGAGAGAGGGAAAAGGTACTTTCGCAGGAAGTCTAATGATAACTCAATTTTATGGACTTCAATCACTTAGAAAGGGTTATATACAAATATGGATTAGTGCTTAGCATATATTGAGAAATTTTATTTAATTATAATAGATTGTTAATCAGTTTATTATAGAAAAGCATTGATTTTTGTACCTCTTTAAGTTTTCATGATTGAGATAGCAAAATAAAAATGGTGTAACGGTTTGATTATTCGTGATGCGCTTAAATTTAAATGATTGATTGCCAAATACTTAAAAACTCCAACATAGTCTAAAAACTAAAAATATTAGATTATTTATTTCTTGTTCCTAACAAGTTAATTTAAGTAAACTTCAATAAAATAAAAAAAAAATTTGGCAAACTAAAAATAAAGTGCTATATTTGCACTCCAAAAATAAAACCCTCGATAAATGCCTACTATACAGCAGCTTATACGTAAAGGTAGAACAAAGCTAACAAGTAAGTCGAAATCTCCCGCGTTGGACGAATGTCCACAACGTAGGGGCGTGTGTACACGTGTGTACACGACTACACCTAAAAAACCTAACTCCGCTATGCGCAAAGTTGCGCGTGTACGCCTCACTAACCAAAAAGAAGTGAACGCATATATACCAGGCGAAGGACACAATTTGCAAGAACACTCTATCGTGTTGATTCGCGGTGGACGTGTAAAAGATCTTCCAGGTGTGCGTTATCACATCATACGAGGTGCATTGGATACAGCAGGCGTGAACGGTCGCCTACAGTCGCGTTCTAAATATGGCGCAAAACGTCCTAAACCAGGTCAGGTAGCAGCAGCAGGCAAAGGCGGAGCAAAAGGCGCACCTGCTAAGAAAAAGTAATCCATCTTAGTTTTTATAACCCCTCAATATGAGAAAGAAAAAAGCCCCCAAGCGTTATCTTGCGCCCGACCCTAAATATCACGACACATTGGTTACCCAATTTGTAAATAACCTCATGGAGCGTGGCAAAAAAAGTATCGCTTATGATATATTTTATGGTGCCATTGATATTATTTCTGCCAAAACGACTCAAAATGGTGTAGATGTGTGGAAACGCGCGCTTGAAAACATCTCCCCTTCTGTAGAAGTACGCTCAAGACGTGTAGGTGGTGCCACTTTCCAAGTGCCAACCGAAGTACGTCCTGACCGCAAAGTTTCTGTTGGAATGAAATGGCTCATCAAATACGCTAATAATCGCAACGAAAAAACCATGCGCGATAGACTCGCTGCTGAAATAATCGCGGCTTCTAAAGGTGAAGGTGCTGCCGTAAAGAAAAAAGACGATACGCACCGTATGGCTGATGCAAACAAAGCATTCTCCCACTTCCGTTTCTAAGAAACACTTTTTCTTGAAAAATAAAACCGCACAATCTAATAATTGTGCGGTTTTGCTTTAACTAAAAATTTATGAAAGTAAGTAATGCACTTATTACCTTACGTCATACTGTTTTTGCAATGCCCGCACCAAGACATCAGCCATAAGCATTTTACTTATCATAGCCGCTTCGCGGATAGTCCATCGGGAGGCAAGGTAACAATCATAGCCTGTATTGCGCACCAAGACCGCCTTCAGTACATCGCCTTCATACACTTTCACCATGCCGTTGTGATTGTAGGCAATCCATGTCCACGCATTTTTTTTTGCTTCTGTTTGCGAAAGGTCTAAAACTTCATGCGTTTGCAAGGCAGCCAAGTTGAGTTGTGGCGTTATAAACTGTATAAAAAGTTCTTTTGGATTTCGTTCAGCAAGCAGTCCTTTTAATTGCATCTTGCCTGCCTGCCCTGCATAGGTGAAGGTAGCCTCACGTCTATAGGTTTTTTCAGCATAATAGGGCAGTTGTAATTCGAGCGCGAGCGCAAGGGTACTATCACCACGCACCCACATATATTTCCCGCGCCCTTCAGCGATAAGCGTTGTTTTAGTGGCATTCTGTAGCCATGTTGTAAGCTCATCAGAGGATGTTTGTTCGAATATGCGCGTGTTTTTTCCTGCTTTCTCACCTTGTGTCAAAGTTTTGAGAGCTTGTTCATAAAGTTGCTTGAATTGTTTAGACGTAAGCCAAACATCTCCTAAGCCATCTTTGTTGGATTGAACGATGAAAGGAATTTTCAGGCTTTTTTGTAATACTTTGCGTTGATTTTGGTCGAATACCTTCAGATGAAGTGCAAAAACGCCTTTATCCAATTCGGGTAACTGCTTTTTATGGTAACCAAGTGTGAGTTCGGTTTGCAATTCAGTGAAATAAGTATAATCTGTTTGCGAAAAATTGTGCGAACCCGCCTCTTCAGGCAAATGTGTAGGCTGATAAGTAATAGACTCGTGCATTTTATAATCTACTTTTTGCACTTTCAGTGTTTTCTTTAGCCAAGCGGCAGAAACACCCATGATAGAATCTGTCCAAGCCTCTTCCTGAAAATAGTCGGGCATCATATAAGGCATAGGGCTATAATGTGTTACCCGCAAAAAAGCGAAACTCTGAACAGAAGGCTTCTGCCCTACGGCAGGCAAGGAAAATAGAAATACGAGCAATAAACAATGTATTTTACGCAATGGTTGAGTAAGTTAGATAAATTGATAATTTAATATTTTAATTTACAAACAAATACAGGTATTTATACTTATTGTTTGGTGAAGACGAAAGTTGTTATGGT
>JAYTNK010000493.1:0-1606 GCA_043748375.1 Cytophagales bacterium | reverse complement strand
TACGCTTCGTGTGGTCAATAAAAATATTTTGAAAGTGAACTTTATTGATTTAGTGAAAAATGGCAATATCGCCTTAGCTATTTTTGAGGGCGTGCTTATTTTCTGCGTGCTTTTTTTAGTTGAAATCAGTATCTTACCTTCAGTTGATGCCTTGCGAACAATGGCGATTACACACCAAACATTTACCTTTAAAATGTTTGCCATTTCATTTGGCTATTTCCTGTTGTTCTATTCTATAACTTTGATATTCAGTTATTTACTCATACTCTCTGCCTTTTATGTGTTTATCTCGGCTACTGCCAAACTTGATGAGATTCACGAAATAAAACAAAACAATATCGCTGTAGCCATTTTAGTAGGCGCAGTATTATTAAGTGTAACCTTGTATATACGCCCCTCGCTTGGCAATTTAGTACATAGTTTTGTAGATTATCGTAGCCTTGAGAAACCGTTAGTAGAAGACATTCCTGCCAAAGAAGGCGCACCCGAAAAACCAAAACCCATCGATTAATTATTTGATAATGAAACAGTTAGATATTTTTATTACAGGCGCAGGGCGCGGTATCGGCTATGCTTGTACACAAGAAGCCCTACAAGCAGGACACAAGGTTTGGGCTATTTCGCGCAACCTTACTGCCTTAGAAAAATTACAAGCGCTCTATCCTGATACGCTTACACTGTTGGCTATTGACCTTGCGCAAGCGAGCGAAATAAACAAACTTGCCTCCCCTATAGCGCAGGCAGGCAAGATAGATGTGCTTCTGCATAATGCAGGCGTATTGATAAATAAACCCTTTTTAGCCCTCACAGACGAAGATTGGGCGCAAAGTTGGGAAGTAAACGTGATGGCTACAGTGCGGCTTACGCGTCTTTGTGTACCCTACATGGGGCAGGCAAGCAAAGGGCATATCGTGCATATTGGTAGTATGGGTGGCTTTCAAGGAAGCAGTAAATTCGCAGGACTTGCCTCCTACAGTACCTCAAAAGGTGCGTTGAGTACGCTTACAGAATGTCTTGCGGCAGAATTAGAAGCAAGCAATATTCATGTGAACTGTCTTTGCTTAGGTGCTGTCGATACTGAAATGCTACAGCAAGCCTTCCCGAGTTACAAAGCCTCTGTAACTGCCTCCGAAATGGGTAACTATATACTGCATTTTGCCACTCAACAAACACATCTTTACAACGGAAAAGTCGTGCCTGTAGCCGTTTCTATTCCGTAACCTATTTAGCCTAATCTTCTTAAAACTATAGAAAAGAAAACTCGCAAATAAAATATGATGCTACATATATTCGGGGCTGTCGGCAAAACAATACTGCTTAACTGCCTACTTTGCCAAATACTTCACGCCCAAGAAGAGAAGTGGGTAGCCATAGAAAAAGAAATACATTATATCAATAAACAAATAGAAAAGGGGGAATACCTTATAAATGAATTGAAAATAAACTCAAATCGCCTTGCTATGCGAGAAGAGGAATATTTTCAACATTGGGAGAAGTATTTTTACACTTTTGATAATCAAGCAACAGTTAATTCACGCCCAATTCTGAAAGCTGTTATTGTCAAAACAGAACGCGAAGGAGTGAACAGCTACAAAGAATATATGTA
>JAYTNK010000492.1:0-5048 GCA_043748375.1 Cytophagales bacterium | reverse complement strand
TGATACTGAAAATCAAGCTATTGGCGCAGTACATAGCGGTTGGCGTGGCACTATGCAACAAATTGCCTTGCATACAATACAAGCCATGCGGGTGAATTTTGGGACAAACCCTGCACACCTTTGGGTAGGTATTTCGCCCTGCATCTCGCCTGTCGTCTATGAGGTTGGTGCGGAAGTGATAGAAGAAACAAAACGCGCTTTTGGCACTATAGAGGAATATCTCGTCTATAATAACCTTACCACTCGTTGGCACTTTGACTTGCGCTATGCCAATACCCAAATGCTTAAAAATGCAGGCGTACCCGAAAATCAAATAGAAGTATCGGAAGCCTGCACGTTTTTAAATCCGCATCTTTATTATTCTTCTCGCCTTACGCAGGGCAAAACGGGCAGGTTTGGAGCGGGCATTATGCTAAAATAAGCCTTGTTTTTCAAGCGTTTTCTTTTTGAAAGCAGCTGCTATTCAAAAAGAAAACGCACTACTTTTCAAGAAAATTTGCGAAAAAGGCGAGCATATTATCCACTTCGCTATCCCAATAGGCGTAGTCATGCATAGCTTTGGCAGGCAAGTTCAATTTCATTTTGAGGGTAGGGTTATGCTTCTTTACAGCATCATAAAACATTTTCGTTTGGGTAAAAGGTACAATATTATCCATTTTGCCATGCCCCAAATAGATAGGGGTTTGCCAAAGATGGGCTTGTTTGGTAGGGTTATCTTCACCTTCCCAACGACTTTTAAAACTTAAATAAGAACCATAATAGCCTATCATGAGGCGATCAGTAGCCATTTGGGTTTGGTCAAAATCACCCGAAATAGAGGCAACAGCAGTAAACAAAGTAGGTTGTGCAAGGGCTATCAATGCTACACCTCGCCCTCCTGTGGAAAGTCCTAAGATAAAATTTTTCTGGGTAGAAAGAAGTATATTATGCTTTTTTTGAAGCGTGGGTATCATGTCAGTTGTTATCCAAGCCTTATTTGGAAACTTCTGCCAATCTTTTACTGTTTCAGGATAATAAGCACCCGAATAAACACTTTTGCTCATTTCGGGCAAGATAAGGCAATAACCTTGCGCCAATGCCTTGTTGCAAAGAGTGGATTTATTACACCAATCCTCTTTTGAAAAACTCCAGCCTGGCAATACAATGATATTTCCTTTAATTTCCCCTTGCGCAGGCAAGCGTATATCTACCAAATGACCTGCTATAAGGACGGTTTGCAAAGTGTCTTTTCGCCATACAATTCCTTTTTTTTGGATAGTATGCAAAGGCGACCCATGAAATAATAGCAAAAAAAACTGCAACATAAGAACAATAACGAGCATAACGATTTGGTGTCTATATGAATTTATAGGCTTGTAACGCTATAATTTGAAAAATATTGGTTAGATAAAAACGTTTTTATAAATACACCAAATTATAATACAAAATATTTGGAAGTTACAAAAGCCTTGCCTACATTTGCACATAATCTAATGACGGGGGATTAGCTCAGCTGGCTAGAGTGCTTCCATGGCATGGAAGAAGTCAACGGTTCGAATCCGTTATTCTCCACTCAAACGCTTCAAAACTTATGTTTTGAAGCGTTTTTTTATCTGATAAAAAAAGAAAATTATAAGTGTTTCATGGCTTCACGCCTGCTGAGTGGGGCGAGTTTTGCCATTGCCACAAAGTTACGCACTTTTTCAGGTGCAGTACGAGCATATTGGCGCAAAGCCCAGCCAATGGCTTTTTGAATAAAAAACTCCTTGCTGTCTTTACACAAATCGATGTAGGCAGTAAGCAAGGCAAAATCCGTTTTAGCCTTGTAACTAAGTTGAAAAATAAGCGCGCTGCGTTGTAGCCAAAGATTATCGGACTCAATCCAACGGCTCGTATAAGGGAGTATTTGTTCGGGAAAGCGCAAAAACAACTTGCCTGCCAATCGTGGCGCAAGATAATCCACTGTATCCCACCAAGATTTTTGCACAATTAACTTTTCTATCCAATCGAGGGCGGTTTCATCGCATTTTTTGAGGCATTGCTCGAAAATATCTAAGGCGCAATAATGCCATTCGCGTTCAGACTTATGCCAAAATAAAGATAAAAGAGCAGGCAAGTCGGCAGGGGCAGGCAAGCCATGCATAGCCAAACACTCCTTTAAGATGATGGTTCTGTTGGGCTTTTTAATACCATAAAAGGGGTGCAAATTACGCATATATTGACTCATTTGTGAGGCATTAGGAGCATCACGCATGGCTTCAAAATGGGTTTCTAAGGTTGTTATCAGCATATTTTTAGAGAACTAAAAAAAACGTTAAGCGTGTGCGCGCTTAACGTCTGCATAAAACAGAGACCAAAGGGTTGGCATTACCTGTATTTCTTGGGTTAAAATTAGTGTTATTTTTCTGAAAAAGAAAATAGTTGATACCAAAAAAACAAAGTAATTTTAAATCAGCTTATTAAGCATTTGACTATCAACATTTTAGTTAGTGTAATTTTTCTTGCTTATTTTTGCAAAATGAAAAAGAAAAACACTTTCAATCCTGCCAACAGGCAGGCAAGACCACAGCCTGACGTTACCGAGTTACGTTATTTTGCTTTGTACAAGCCTTACGAGATGCTTTCGCAATTTACAGATGAAGGCTCAAAACAAGGACTGAAACATTTATTTGAATTTCCTAATGATGTATATCCTGTGGGCAGGTTAGACGCAGACAGCGAAGGCTTGCTTTTGCTCACCAACGACAATGAGCTGAAGCATAAACTGCTTACCCCAAAATTTGCACACAAGCGTACCTATTGTGTACAAGTGGAGGGCATACCCACAGAAGAGGCTTTGCAACAACTGCGGAAAGGCGTAGAAATTACGGTTGATGGTGAAAAATACATGACCTTGCCTGCCGATGTGCAAAGCATAGAAAGCCCAGAAGATTTTCCTGAGCGTAATCCGCCTGTACGGTTTCGTGCTCAAATCCCCACAAGTTGGGTGGAAATTACGCTAACTGAAGGCAAAAACAGGCAAGTCAGGCGTATGACGGCTGCAGTAGGCTTTCCCACCCTGCGCCTTGTGCGTGTGCGTATGCAAGGATTAGCATTGGGCAAACGCGAATCAGGCGAGGTTTGGGAAATAAACAGGGAGGATATAAGCTAAAACAGCCATTTATCGCTCTCCATAAGCTGATATTTGTTGAAAGTCTGTTACATCAATGATTAAATCCCACGCATAACGCAAGAAAATCTTGCCTACCTCATACCGCTCAAAAGGCGCAACACTTTGTCCAAGTGCCATTTTGAGCAAAGAGGCGGGTTGGTTTTGTCCTGCTGCTGCTGTGAGGTAAATCCACGCAGGAAAACGTGGGTTTACTTCCATAATGTAATATTGATTTTCGGGTGTCTTCATTACTTCTAATTCAAAACCGCCCCGCCATTTGGTCGCTTTGGTGAATAGGGAGGCAAGCTCTTGCAAGCCTTCGTCTTCTATGGTAATGCCTGCCCATGCTTTGCCTTTATCAGTAATATACAGCTTGCGCATAGGAATAGCTGAAATACACTCCCCTTTGCCATTGCCAAGTGCCGCGGTATTAACTTCAGTGCCTTTGATAAATTCTTGTATAATGATAGGCAGCCCCCATTTTGCTTGTAACTTGTGGAAGGCTTTCTCGGCTTGTTCGTAAGTATAAGCTACGGTAGCTTCGTAAAACTTGCCTTTTACCACCATAGGATAGCCCATGTCTTTGGCTATTTGAGGTATTTGATAGGCTTGATGCACAATAACACTGCGTGGCACAAGCATATTATACTTTTGCCCAAACGTACTCAGGTTTATTTTGTCGCGAGCTTCTAACTGTTCGACGGTAGGCAAGAAGCTTGCTATGCCCATAGCTTGCAGTTGTGGCGCGATTTTCATAAAATTGAATAGCTCCGCGTCAAAATTGGGGATAATAGCCTCTAACTTCTCTTTCTCATGGATGTATTGCATACGCGTAAGCAATGCCTCACTGCCTGCAGTTGGGTAGGGAATTTGATAGGTTTTGTCGGCAACACCCTCCATGTAAACGCCAGGCTCCATAGACTCGTAAGACAAGCCTATGATACGTACATCAAAATCAGGCGATTCGCGCAAACAGCGAATAACCGCTACGCCAGGTCCAGGACTGTCTATGTTGTTCAAGGCAGTAATAGCTACTGTAATTTTCTTTTTCATATAAGGTAAAATTAAGTCTATATTTTGATTTTTCCAAAAAATGAATAAATAGACTTCTTGCGAAAGTCTTTGACCCCTGTTTTGTGTCCTCATCAAACAGCCTGTCCTCATTAAACATGGGGATAAATAAGGGCGCAGGTGTTTTTCAACGATTTTTAGGCTTTCGCAAGAGGTCTAATAAAAAAAACTTGCCACAAGCAAGTTTTGATTTAGGATGTAGCTTCCGATTGTTTTTGCCATGTTTGTATGGTGTCGAGTGGCAACTTTGTTATCCGCACAATAGCCTCTACTGACAAGCCTTCGGCAAACATACCGAATACATCTTCTTTTTTGCCTTTTGCTAAGCCTTCTGCTAAGGCTTCAGCCTTGATAGATTCTATGATGGCTTCTTTGATAGCTTGTTCGATTCCCATGGGAGTACGTTGTTTAGTGATAGTTTGAATTTGAGTATCTAATTTTTGGTTATTTTGCTTCGCCTCGAAGCTAACATAATAACGAATAAAATTGAAAATATTGCGTATTTTCGGCTTTGGATATCCTGCTCTATACAATTCCCGCACAAGGTCAGTTTTCCAAACGAGTTGCGCCACATCTGTTTGGAATTGCTTTTGGAGTGCCTTATGCGCCACTTTCATGACAATACTGAACGGGTTATTTGGCATTTCCAACGCTTCTTCGGTTTGGTGCAAGAGTTTGAACGTATTGAAGCTGTAGACATTTTTTGTGCCTTCAAATTCATACACATATTGAGTAGGCAAGTAATTCATGTCCTCATCGGTATAAAGTGCCAATGCCGTAACATCTGCTTGCCACCTATCCATAATGCGATAGAAATACGTGTACATTCGTTTGGCAAAATGCACGT
>JAYTNK010000491.1:0-22581 GCA_043748375.1 Cytophagales bacterium | reverse complement strand
GCAACAGGTGGTGATTTGACCACTGTTACGCCCAATTGGACAGTAACCACTACCAATACTGCTGCTCCTTTCGTACAATATACTACAGGCAGTTTGACTTTTGGCTTGATGCCCGCCTTAGGCGGAAAAGCAACTTTCGGCCCAAACGGACAGGATATCAACCGCGTTTTTTCAGCTACAGGACTTAGCACTGGTGCCGTTTATGTGGGTGCTATTGTTAATATTACGGCTACAAGTGCTACAGGCGATTATTTTTTCGCTTTATCAAATATAGTAGCAAGTGGCACTTTGCAGGGACGTATTTTTGTAAAAGTGAAAGGTGCTGGTTTTGAATTTGGATTAGCTAAAGGCGGTTCTGGCGGTACTACAGCCGTTTATTCGGCTACAAGCCCTACTTATACTTTTAATACGCCTTATTTCGTGGTATTAAAGTATAACTTTGGAGCCTCTGCTACTTTATCAGATGATGATAATGCACGTTTATTTGTATTTCCTGCTACCATAGCAAGCACAGAGCCAACCGCTGCTACAGAATTTGTAGAAGCCACTGCAGGCACAGGAGCTTTAACAAGTTTGGGTACAGCTTGTTTAAGACAAGGTACTGCCGCTAACCTCGTGGCAGGTTCTATTGATTATATTCGAGTAGCCGCTACTTGGACAGATGTTACCTCAAGCGTAGCCGATGTTACGCCCCCTACTTTTACGGCTACTTTCCCCAAAACTGCTAATGTAGCTATCACTACCCTTGATGTGGTAAGCAATTTGAATGAGGCAGGCAAGTCGTATTTTGTGATATTGCCTGATGGCGCAACTGCCCCTACTGCCGCTCAAGTGAAAGCAGGACAAGATGCTACCAGCACAGCTGTAGCCACTAATTTGAAAGGCACTATCAATCATGCTAACGCCAATACCGATTATACAGCCAATGTTACGGGTTTAATAGGTACTACAGCGTATGATATCTACGTGGTAGGCGAGGACAATTCCTTGAACTTAACCGCAACTGTTCCTAAAATAGACGTTACTACGCTTACACCCGATACTACACCGCCTACTTTTACAGCTACTTATCCTAAAACAGCGAATATAGCCAATACCGCCCTTGATGTACTCACGCATATCAACGAGGTAGGCAAGACGTATTTTGTGGTATTGCCTGACGGAGCAACTGCACCCTCGCCTGCCCAAGTAAAAGCGGGACAAGATGCCACAAGTGCTTCATTAGCCGCCAATTTGAAAGGTACTATCAATAATACTACTGCGAATACAGAGTTTTCAGCGAATGTTACAGGGCTTACTGCTAACACTGCTTACGATATTTATGCTGTAGCCGAAGATGCTATCCCTAATCTACAGGCAAGTGCGGTTAAAATAGACGTTTCTACCACAAGTAGTGATGCCATACCACCCGCCTTTACGGCTACTTACCCCAAAGTTTCGGCTTTATTGGCATATAGTTTCACTTTAACAAGCAATATCAACGAGGTAGGCAAGACCTATTTTGTTATCTTGCCTAATAATGCTGCTGCACCCACTTCTGCCCAAGTAAAAGCGGGAGAAGACGGGGCAAGTGCTTCTTTAGCTACAGGTTTAAAAGGTACAATAGATAATACTACAGCAAGTACTGATTTTACAGCCAACATTACAGGACTTACAGGCGCGACTGATTATGACCTATATGTAGTGGCTGAAGACGTAGTACCGAATGTACAAACCTTGCCTACCAAAATAGATGTATTGACACAAACACCTGATGTTACCGCGCCTCTTTTTACGGCTACCTATCCAAAAGCAGGTGCTATTAGTACGACTAACTTCAGAGTGCTTACGAACTTAAACGAGGCAGGCAAGACCTATTTTGTGGTATTGCCCGACAATGCGACTGCGCCCACTTCTGCCCAAGTAAAAGCAGGACAAAATGGCGCAGGCACTGCTGTAGCTACTGCTTTAAAAGGCACAATAAACAACCTTGCCGCGGCTACAGAATACAATGCCACCGTAACAGGTTTGACACAAGGCGTTGCGTATGATGTATATGCAGTGGCTGAAGATGCGCCCGCATTTAATACGGCAAATTTACAAACCTTGCCTACCAAACTAGATGTAAGCACGATTGTACCTAATACAAATGACATTATAGAAGATTTCACTACTTGTGTGGCAGGGGCAAATGTAAGCTCTTGGTTTCAAGAAAGTGTAGTTGGTGCGCAAGTGTGGGGTTGTACTACTTCAGGACGCACCTTAGGCGGTGCGCAAATGAACGGTTTTTCAGGAACCAACCAAGCCAATGAGGATTGGCTTATTTCGCCTTCTTTGGATATTTCGGCATTCAGTAATCCTAATTTCAGCTTTTGGTCTGCTTCCCGTTTTGCGGGTACATCACTTACGCTGAAAGTTTCTACTAATTATACTACAGGAAGCCCCAGCACAGCTACTTGGAGCGATGTTACACTAAACGTAAACTTTCCTGCGGCTATTGTAGCTCCTGCGACCAATACAAACTGGACAGAGTCAAAAGATATTGACCTCGCTCCTTACAAAAGTGCGAATACACGCCTTGCCTTCGTTTATACTTCTACTACTACTGATGGCACACGTTGGACGCTTGATGACATTAAAGTCTATAACAAAACGCCTCAAATTATCCTTACCAAAGACCAAACGCTTGATGTTACTACGTGGAATATTGAATGGTTTGGTGATAATACCAATGGCCCTACAGACGAAGTTTTGCAACGCAACAACATAAAAACTGTAATTCAGTCGGTAGATGCAGATATTTATTGTTTGCAAGAAGTTACGAACCAAAACGGGTTAAACAGTTTCCAAACCTTAGTAAGTGAGCTTGCAGCACTTGGTTATTCGGGAGTACGCGTAAATCACACTTCAGGTTTTGGTGATGCGCAACAAGCACGTGCTTTTATTTACAAAACAGCACTATTTAGTAATGTTACTACTTCGGTATTGACATTAGCAGGAAGCTGGGCAGATGGTCGCCAACCTGTTCTTTTCAAGGGTGATGTTACGATACAAGGCACTACCAAAACGATTAACTTTATCAATATTCACGCGAAAGCCTTAGCTAATCTTACAGACTTTCAACAACGCGAAGCAAACTCTATAGCGTTAAAAGCCTATATTGATGGTACATTAGGTACTCAAAATGTTATCTTGATGGGTGATTTTAATGATGATTTGGATAATTCTATTGTAGCAGGACAGTTATCGCCTTACAAAAACTTTGTAGACGATGCTGCAGGCTATGCCAAACCTACTAAAACTGCCTTGTCTGATAATAACATCAATACCATTATTGGTTTTAATGAGGCGATAGACCATATTGTGGTAAGCAATGAGATGGAAAGTAGCATTTATCCTAATTCGGTTAAACGCGAGGACTTTGTAAGTGTGATTGCAAATTATGCCAATACGACTACAGACCACTATCCTGTAAGTTTGCGCTTTCAGCTTGGGCCCGTTACGCCTGATGTTACGTCGCCTACTTTTACGGCTACGTATCCTAAAGTAACCAACGTTACGAATACAAGTTTCAAAGTAGCGAGTGCTATCAGCGAGGCAGGCAAGAGTTATTATGTAGTATTGCCTGATAATGCTGCTGCGCCTACATCTTTACAAGTAAAATCAGGGCAAAATGGCGCGGGAATTACCCTCACAGGTGCATTCAAAGGGGCTATCACGCATACTGCTCCTAATATAGAAGGCACAGCCGATGTAACAGGCATTACGATTTTAACGGATTATGATGTCTATGTAGTAGCTGAAGACATTATTCCTAACGTGCAGGCGGCTCCCGTAAAAATAGACGTAACAGCCGCTCCTGCTGATATTATCGCGCCTAACTTTACTTCAGGCTATCCTAAAGCTGACCAAATAACCAATACAACCTTACGTTTATTGAGTAGTTTGAACGAGGCAGGCAAGACGTATTTTGTAATATTGGACAATAACGCGCCTTCGCCTACTTCTGCGCAAGTAAAAGCCTACAAAAACGCTTCCGATATAGACGTAGTAGCCAATTTTAAAGGTTTTATCAATCATAATACTGCGAATACGGAGTTTACGGCTAATATTATCGCGGCTACTTTGAATACAGATTATGATGTATATTTTGTAGCTGAAGATATTTACAATAATTTGCAACTCGCACCTGTAAAAATTGATGTGAAAACAGCCAATAATCCTACTGCAGCAGAGGAGGACATAGCTCGTTATTTGGGCGTATATCCGAACCCCACTGAAGATAAATTGACGGTAAGTCTGCGCAATAATCCACTTATCAAACAAGGCACAGTTCGTTTATTAAATGTTTTTGGACAAGCCATACAAGAAGCGAAACTTGCCTACACACTCGAAGGAAGCCAGCATACGTTTGAAGTACGCAACTTGCCTGCAGGTCTGTATTTATTGGAATTATCGGAAGGGAAGCGCAAGTTTTTCCGTAAAGTAGTAGTGAAATAGCGAATTGGTGAATTGGTGAATTGGTGAATTGGTGAATTGGTGAATTGGTGAATTGGCGAATTGGTCTATATGTTTTATTTTACTCACTATTTCGCTACCTCACTATTTCACTACCTCACTACCTCACTAGGTCACTATTTCACCTCACTATCTCACTATAACAAAGGCTCTCACATACGTTGTGGGAGCTTTTTTAGCATACTATATTCTTTTATTATGAGGCAAAAATATCCTAAGTCATACCATTGGTTTTATCAAATATTATTTTTTTTGTGCAGTTTCGGCTTGTTGGTATGGCTTTTTATGCGTCAAGATTGGGAAGTCATTGGCAAACAATTTCAAAAAGTGCAATACGTATGGGTTATACCTATTTTGATGGCAACTGTATTGAATTATCTTTGGCGAGCATGGCGGTGGCGTTTATTACTTCAAGCACTTGCCTACCCGCCCGAGAACGCCCCTAACTTATCATTGCAACGCGTTTTTCGAGCTGTGATGGTAGGTTATTTTGTCAATTTAGCCCTTCCGCGTGTAGGCGAGTTAGCGCGTATATGGGCATTACGACCTCAAAAAGATAAAGATAGCGTTTTTTTGTGGCAAACTTTCGGAACGGTATTGACAGAGCGGTTATTAGATGTTTTTTGTTTGTGCCTTATCATTTTGTTATTTTTGAGTACGCATCATGGGCTTTTACAAAACCTATCATCGCCAAATTTGCTTGGCTATTTGTGGTTGGGCATTCCTATTTTAGGTGTTTTGGTAGGATTGAGTTGGATTATCTTTCGATATCTTCACCAAAAAGGCTATCTTTGGTGGCAAAGCTTAATACAAGGATTATGGGCTATTGCGCGCCTTCGTAGGCAAGGTTGGTTATGGCTTTATACGATATTGATTTGGTGGAGTTATGTAGCCATGAGCTATTATTGGTTTTTTGCCTTGCCTGCTACGGCTCATTTGGGTTGGAATGTTGCGTTTGCGATGGTAGCATTGGGTACGCTTAGTCGCGTTGTGCCTTTGCAAGCGAATAGTGCTGGAGTTTATCACAGCCTTGTAGTGTGGGCATTGGGGTTATATGGCGTACCTGAAGCCACTGCTTTTACGCTTACATTGCTCATTCATAGCACGCAATTAGTCTTTACGCTGTGTGTAGGAGGCTTTTGTTGGCTTTGGTGGGTGGGGTTTGGCAGGCAAGTTACCAACTTATCTGCCTGATGTGCGGTTTTGGCAGGCGAGTTTGGGGCTTGCCTACCTACAGAATAGTTGTCAAATGCTTCAAAGCAAATTTTTGTAGGTTTTCGTTTTTTATTGTACCTTTGTGGTATGCAACAAGCCGATACTGATATTGCTCCGCTCACGCTCTTTGCAGATGTAATTCTGCCTGTACCTATTCCGAAATACTTCACTTATCGTGTTCCTGCGTTGCTTGCGACAGAGGTACAGGTTGGCTCGCGAGTGATAGTTCCATTTGGTCAACGCAAAGTTTTAACGGCTATTGTGGCTACTTTGCATGGCAATGCACCTGAAAATTACGTACCCAAATATATTTTAGAATTGCTTGATGACACACCGATGGTTACGCCTTTCCAAATCAAAATGTTTGCTTGGATGGCAGAATATTATATGTGTCATGTAGGCGAGGTAATGAACATTGCCTTGCCTTCAGGGCTGAAAATATCCAGTCTTTCGCGCTTGCAGTTGCGTCCTGATGCGAATTCTGAAGGCAAAAAATTTACAGACAAAGAGTTAAAGTTATTGGCGTTTTTGAAAGATGGCGAGTCGCCTACCTACGAGGAAGCCTCTGAGGCTATAGACACGGAAAACATTTATCAAGTCATTAAATCATTGATAGTCAAAGATATGGTGCTGGTATTTGAAGAGGTACGTGACCGCTATCAGCCGAAAATGCTGAAGAAGATACGCCTTACACAAACGTATCTGACTAAAGGGGAGCAAGATAAATTGATGAAGAAGTTGGAGAAGTTTCCTCGTCAATCGGATATATTGCTTGCCTACCTGCGTCAAGTGCCTGTATTTCGCGATTGGACGCTCAACGAGCATGGCTATCCCAAACCGCAGTTGCAAAATATCGAAAGTTTTTCAGATTCTGCTTTACGGACTTTGATAAAGAATGATGTTTTTGAGGAATTTGAAATTGTGGTATCGCGTTTTGAGGAATATGATTTTGAACCTTCGTATATTGTTCGGCTCTCAGAAGCACAGCAACAAGCCATGACAAGTGTTATGCAAGCATTTGATAGCCAGCCTGTTGTGCTACTACAAGGGGTTACGGGTAGCGGAAAAACCGAGATTTATATAGAGCTTATCCAAAAAGTATTGGCAAGCGGTTCGCAGGTACTGTTTCTCTTGCCTGAAATCGCACTTACTACGCAAATTGTGTCGCGTTTGCGGAAAGTATTTGGCTCGGCTATGGGCGTGTATCACTCCAAATTTAGCGATAATGAGCGCGTAGAAGTGTGGCAAGGTATTATTTCAGGTCGGTTCTCGTTTGTGGTAGGGGTTCGGTCGGCTATCTTTTTACCCTTTGACAACTTGGGGCTTATTATTGTTGATGAAGAACATGAAACGTCTTACAAACAACAAGACCCTGCACCCCGTTATCATGCCCGCGACATGGCACTCGTAATAGCGCGACTACAGCATTGCAAGGTTTTGCTTGGCTCGGCTACACCATCTATAGAAACCTATTATCAAGCGCGAAGTGGTAAATATGGCTTAGTACAACTGAAAGAGCGTTTTGGCAATGCATCCTTGCCTACCATCGAGCTGGCAAATATAAAAGATGAGCGCAAACTAAAAATAAACAAAGGGTATTTTACAGCGCAACTTTTGGAGGGTATGAAAGCGGCATTAGATAGAAAAGAACAAATTATTTTGTTCCAAAACCGCAGAGGTTATTCGCCTTACATGACGTGTAAGGAGTGTGCGTGGATACCCGACTGCAAGAACTGTGATGTAAGTCTTACCTACCATTTACAAGCACATACCTTGCGCTGCCACTATTGCGGATACGAAGAGCCGCCACCCAAGCGATGTACTGTTTGCGGTAGTACACGCATTGAAACCATCGGCTTGGGTACAGAACGCATAGAAGATGACCTAAAATTGCACTTTCCTGAAGCTCGCGTTCAACGTATGGACTTAGATACCACGCGCTCAAAGTATGGCTATCAACAAATTATCAATGATTTTGAGCAACATAACATTGATATTTTGGTAGGTACGCAGATGATTAGCAAAGGCTTAGACTTCGATAACGTGAGTTTGGTAGGCATCTTTGATGCTGACAAAATGTTGCATTTCCCTGACTTTAGAGCGCATGAACGTGGCTTTCAAATGCTTTTGCAGGTGAGTGGGCGCGCAGGCAGAAAAGACCGCAATGGCAGAGTGATTATTCAGACTGCGAAGCCTGAACAAACTATCTTGAACCAAGTGATGGCGCATGATTATGAAGGTATGTATTTGAGCGAGATTGAAGACCGTGCCTATTATTTTTATCCACCATTTACCCGCGTTATTCGAATCATTACCAAGCATTTAGACAAGGATATAAGCGAAAAAGCTGCCCTACATTTAGCCGAAAACTTGCAAGTAAAATTAGGCAAGGCGCGTGTATTGGGTCCGCAACCCAATATCGTAAATCGGGTTAGGAATATGTATTTGTTTAATTTATTGCTAAAAATAGAACGTGAAAATGTAGATTTGAAAGCTGTAAAGCTTTTTATTCGCGAAAAAGTCGATGAAATAATTACGCAAAAAGAGTTTAAAAAAGTTCACATTATTGTAGATGTCGACCCTGCATAATGGCTAATATTCAGGACTAATTTGAGGCTGGTCTTGCATGCTCTTTGCATAAAGTGCGGGAGATAAGCCCATAATTACTAAAATATTTAAAGTAGTCATATATGCTCAAAAATACTCAACGGGTAGCTATTGCCAATGCCTACCGAAATCACCATATTGAGGTGTTTTTCGCCTATGGAGGCAGACGTAAACTCAAAATACAAATGTTGTAAGTTTTTAGGTAAAAAGGCGGGGATGCGTCTAAGTTGGGTAGGTTTACCATTGTGGTAGCTTGCCTCCCAAGTATCTTTGACATCATCATACCAACTATCTGTAAGCACAAGTGTTTTCAAATGCGTACATACTGACAACTTCTTGAGTGCATCTTCGCTACCGTTAAGTCCACATTTGCCCAAGTCGAGAAAAGGGCTTTGTGTTTGTAAGTTTTGCGTGATAAGGTTGTGTACTTTCATAAAAATTCACGTTTTTTTATAGCTTACCTGCAAAAATCATACTGTAATCTAGTTGCTTATATGCAGGCATAACCACAGGCAACGAGATATAATACAACTAAAATTACGATGGGTTGCAAAAAACAAAACCCTTGCCTACCGTGCAGGCAGGCAAGGGCGTTGTATGGTTTCGCGTAGGGACAAACCTATGTGTTTGCCCTATACCAAACAGGGCAATCACGTAGGATTGCCCCTACAAATTTTGCCAAAAACAAAACCCTCGCCTACCACGCAGGCAGGCAATTATACGGGTTTAGGTTCGGTTGGTTCGCTTACGCGGAAGCCACAGGCTTCAGTTAGGTAGGCACAAGCAAAATGCTTGCGCCAGTTGGGGAATTGTCTTTTTGATACGGCAATTTCAAACATATAACTTTTTTTTCATTAACTCGGCTTTTTCTATTTAGCAGACATATTGTATTGATTATCAATTATTTATATTGATGATTTTTAGCATAGATTAGGTATTCAACTTCAATTTTTGGATATTCGTAGTTTTTCGCTACTTTTGCGCTTTAATTCATTGTATTTTTAAACCCTTATGGCGCAAGCAACTTTACTCAAAATACACCCCGAAAATTCTGAACTCAAGAAAATACTACAAGTGGTAGAAGGTTTCCGCGATGGAGGCATTGTTATCTAATGAAGGACATCAATCCACACAAAAATAACTTGCCATTTATTTGCAGTGCCATGAGCCATATAGCTGGATATGCCAAAGTGGAAACCGATGTGTACAAGGTCATGAAGAAAGCCTCACTTGGCGTTTGCGTTTATCTTGCCTCCCAGCCACAAACTGCCCAAAATAATGCACAACAACAAAAAAAAGTGGGTATTTGTATTCTAATCCATCATATTGCGCCTCTCATAGTGCAAGAGTTGGGTAATCCTATCATTACCGCTACCCTAAAAGAAGACGACGACATCATTGAGTATTCTACAGACCCCGAATTGATTTTTGGAAAATACAAGCATCTTGTCGACATTGTGATTGATGGCGGATATGGCAATATCAACCCTTCCACTGTCATAGCTTGTAGCCAAGGTGATTTTAATGTGATACGCGAAGGCATGGGTGATATTAGTTTATATATTTAAAATTTTTGATTATCAATAACTCCAACTAAAATGTTAAAACTTAAAAAAGCATTTGCCAAGTTCTCAAAGATGATGTTATTGTTTGGCATCTTTTCAGGCACAAGACTGTATTTCCAGCTTTGGTTCAAGCGATTGAACAAAATTAAATTGCCTCATGTGCGCTACCCGTTCAAGCTACGCGCTGATACGTCTGATGTGCCTACTTTTCAGCAGGTTTTTGTGGAAGGCGAGTACAAAATAGGCTTTCGAACACCCCCACAACGCATTATTGATGCTGGAGCAAACGTTGGCTTGTTTGCTATCAAAATGAAAAATGACTTTCCTGATGCCTCTATAGTATGTATAGAGCCTGATACAGACAATTTTCAGATAGCTACGCAAAACCTCATGCCTTATTCGAAAATTTTCTTAGAAAATGCTGGACTTTGGAGCAAGGATACGAAACTAAAAATATCTGACAAGTTTAATTTGGGTAAATGGGCGATGGTGGTGGAGGAAGACATACAAAACGGTAACATACAAACGGTATCTATTCCTTACCTAATGCAAAAATACCAGTGGGATTACATTGATGTGTTGAAAATGGACATTGAAAGTAGCGAGAAGCAGTTATTTAGTGAAAACTATGAAATGTGGCTTCCCAAAGTAAAAGTACTTATCATTGAGTTACACGATTGGATGGAAAAAGGCTGTTCACGCACTTTTTTTGAAGCTATCAATAAAACTATTCCGCGTTATACCTATAGTGTAATGGGCGAAAACACCATTATTGTGAACGATGATTTATAGCCTTGCCTACCGCGCAGGCAGGCAAGGGTATATTCCATACAGTAAAAGGTATATCTTGTCTTTACGCGCTGAAAACAAAATGCTTAGGCTTTTCCATTTACAGACATATCATAGCAGGTTTTTGTTACTAAATTAATTTTTAATCGAAAATAACATTGCCCGCCATCTTTGACTACCACAACGTTTTTTTTCCAATCATCACTCGTAACCTGGCAAAAACAATTAATCCAAACTTCTTTTTCTTGTTGAGAGTTGAAGGAAATTATATATTGCCTTTTATAATCGCTAAGATTGATTTTTTCTTTTGCATCCGCATTGTATTGATGAATACACTTTTCAAGAAGCGTTTGAATCAATTGTAACTCATCCAAATTAACTGAAATAGATGCCATATCAGGCAAGATAGCAATATCTTGCGCCTTTGCGTAGTTGCAAATGAATAGAATTGAAATAGCAAGAAAAATATAAAAGTGTATTTTCATAACAGAAGTTACTTCTTTTTCTGTTTTTTGTTACATTGCTCATAAAGTTGTTACCCCCCAAAACAAAACCCTTGCCTACCACACAGGCAGACAAGAGCGTTGTATGGTTTCGCGTAGGGGCAAACCTATGTGTTTGCCTTATACCAAACAGGGCAATCACGTAGGATTGCCCCTACAAATTTTGCCAAAAATAAAACCCTCGCCTACCACGCAGGCAGGCAAGGGTTTTGTACGGGTTTAGGCTCGGTTGGTTCGCTTACGCGGAAGCCACAAGGTTCAATTAGGTAGGCACAAGCAAAATGCTTGCGCCAGTTGGGGTTTAAAAGTGCAGTAGCGAAATATTTTTGAAAATAAAAGGGTTTCTGCACTTTTCTAACACCAACAAAGGCAAAAAAGTATTTTTCGATTTGTATGGATTAAATATTCACTTTCAATTTTTGGATATGCGTAGTTTTTTGGTAGTTTTGCAGAGATAAAAAAGTAAAAACATGAAAAAAATAGGCTACAATCTCTTAATATGTTTTGGTTTAGTTATGATTGCAGGTGCAATCATTCAAATAGACAAAGGCGAAAGTAAAAATAGCCTTCTTGTGGATTTGATATTGGTAAGTATTTTTGGTATTTTACCCATTTTTTTTGGTTTTAGAATGCTTGGAAATATAAAAACACAGGCAAAACGAAATCAAAATAATGAAGTAGAGTCAATTTTAATTCGTGAAGCACAAAGTAATGGCGGTAAAATAACTATTGCTGAGGCTGTCATTGCACTCAAAAAATCATTAACCGAAACAAAAATAATTTTGGATAAGATGCAAGCACAAAGTATTTTTGAAATTGCGCTCTCTGATGACGGCACTTTGTATTATGTAATTTGCCAAATACTTGATTCTAATGAATCAAAATCAGGACAAATTAACCGTATTTAACTTGTAATTATTCCTCTTGTTGTTCTAAGTCTGTAGTCTAAAAAGCATAGTGTTCATTGAAGTCTTCAGACTTCAATGTAAAAGTATGCGGTTTGCAACTGCTACGCCAAGAGCGAACAACCGAACTACTACAGCTCATGTCCTCGCCTACCAGGCAAGCAAGGGCGTTCCTTGTATTACTTAAACTGTAGGGCTTTTTATTTTTTTGGCAGTTGCGACAAACTCGTGGGTTTGTTGGGTATGCTCTTTGGTGGCTTCTTTCAGGTCGGCTACTGCCTCTTTGAGCTTGTTGAGCTTCTGAAATATGCCTTGTATGCGGGTTTCGGCTTGTTGTTGGTTCATAGATATTCTATTTGGAAGATGTTATGTTCAATTTCGTAATTGATTTGGTTTATCTCTACAGTAGTTGCACCTATTTCGTTGTTGAGTATCAAAAGTTGTGCTTCTATCAAGTCAAAATCTAAGGTTAGGTTTTCATCAGCACGAAATTCTAACTTCAATAACGCCAAATCTACCACCAAATCCAAGCGTAATTCCTGAACGGCATAGAGTTTTTGGTGCAATAGGCGTGTTTTTGCCTCTAATGCCAATAATTTCTCTACTATGGTGTGCACAACCTTAAAACGCTTCAACCACAAAAATAGTATGTTTTACCCAAAAACAAAACCCTCGCCTACCACGCAGGCAGGCAAGGGCATTGTATGGTTTCGCGTAGGGGCAAACCTACGTGTTTGCCCTATACTATACCAAACAGGGCAATCACGTAGGATTGCCCCTACAAATTTTGCCAAAAATAAAACCCTCGTCTACCGCGCAGGCAGGCAAGGGCGTTGTATGGTTTCACGTAGGGGCAAACCTACGTGTTTGCCCTATACTATACCAAACAGGGCAATCACGTAGGATTGCCCCTACAAATTTTGCCAAAAATAAAACCCTCGCCTACCACGTAGGCAGGCAAGGGCAAGTTGGTTTGTATATTTTGAAATAACACAAGGTTATTGTTTGGGATATATCAATTCGTTAGTAATAATAGACTCTAATACATTTAATAATAGTTCAGAAGAATAGCTATAAGTTTCGTTATCAATCAATAAATAATCTCTATGTTTGGGTATAGCAATTTCTATATTTTTTTCAGTGTTATTTTGCAAAATTATTAGGCATCTGTAGTCAGAGGATAATTTTCTGATGGTGGTCTTTTTTAAATTTTTTAGTGTATTCTTAATGCGATATATGGTAAAACTATTTGTAATATTATTTTTTAATGTATTGCCTTCTTTCAGAGAGGCAATGGACATATCCATATACAGGTTAGCATCAAAAGGATAGTAATACGCTACTATTGTCTTTGCTTCTGATATTTTGTCTTGTAAATTTACTTCTTTTGATTTAATTATAGGTTTACAACTTATGATTACACAAACTAAAATAATCACAAATATTATTTTATTTAGCATATCCAACGTTTTTAAGTTTAACTATGCAAATATAACAATTTCCTACAAGCCACAAAAATTTGAAAACTACCACATTCTTAGTAACTTCGCGCTATGAAAAATAGGCTTTTCCTCCTCGATGCGATGGCATTGATATACAGGGCGCATTTTGCGTTCTCCAAAAATCCGCTTATCAACTCCAAAGGGGTAAATACAGGCGTTGTGCGTGGTTTTACTTCTACGTTGTGGCAATTATTGAAGAAAGAAAAACCTACCCACATAGCCGTAGCCTTTGATATGCCTGGGCCTACGTTTCGCCATATCAGTTATCCTGCTTACAAGGCACAGCGCGAGGCACAGCCTGTAGATATTACGACAGCCATTCCTACCGTTTTTGATATACTGAAAGCCTTTAATATTACAACCTTGAAATTAAGTACTTTCGAGGCAGATGACATCATAGGTACAGTCGCTACACAGGTAGGCAAGATGCCTGATTTTGAGGTGTTTATGCTCACGCCTGACAAGGATTATAGCCAACTTGTAACCGAGAATGTATTCCTTTACAAACCCTCTTTTTTGGGAAGTGATTATGATATTTGGGGCGTGCCTGAAGTATTGAAGCGTTGGGACATCAAGCGCGTAGAGCAAGTGATAGATGTATTGGGCTTGCAAGGAGATGCTGTCGACAATATTCCAGGCATTCCAGGGGTAGGCGAGAAAACGGCTATCAAACTTTTGCAGGAATTTGACAATATAGAAAATATCATAGCCAATGCAGATAAACTCAAAGGCAAATTGCAGGAAAGTGTAATCAAATTCGCAGACCAAGCACGCCTATCGCGTGAATTGGCTACTATAGACCTTAATGTTCCGATTGCCTACGATATACAAGATATGGTACTCAAACCTATCAATGAATTGGAATTAATAGCTCTTTTTGATGAATTGGAGTTCAAAACTCTGAAAGCAGATATTTTCTCTAAAACCATTAGCAAAGCTCCTGCTCAAAAATCAGATACGCCTACCAAAAAACCATCAGCCAAAAAAGCAACTACTACGCAACCCGACCTTTTCGCCACATCTGTTGCCGTTGATGCGGACAGCGATTCGGAGGAAATGGTCGACAACGCGCCTGCCTATTATAGGCATTTGGGCGATACGCCTCATCATTATCATGTTATAGACTCGCCTGCCCTGCGTGCCGAACTCATAGAGCTACTGGGTAGGCAAGATGCGTTTGCGGTAGATACTGAAACTACTTCTTTAGATACTTTGGTGGCGGAATTGGTAGGCATTTCGTTTAGTTGCAAGGCAGGCGAGGCGTATTATGTCCCCTTTCCTGATGACCGTACAGAGGCACAAAACTTAGCAAACGAATTTAAACCCTTGCTCGAAAGTCCAAACGTGCTCAAAGTAGGGCAAAACCTGAAATATGATTATGCCATTTTCCAAAATTATGGCATTGCATTGGGTGGGCAGTTTTTTGATACAATGTTGGCGCATTACCTCCTCAATCCTGATAGCAGGCATAATTTAGATATTTTAGCTGAAAATTATCTGCAATACGCTACTGTTCATATAGACGAACTGATAGGCAAGAAAGCTGTCAAAAATAAAACTGACGGAGCTATGAAAAAAGTAGCCCTTGCCGAAATCAAAGAATATGCAGGCGAGGACGCAGACGTTACGTGGCAGTTGTATAAAATTTTTGACAACAAACTCGATAGCCTCACCCCTAACCCCTCTCCAAAAGAGAGGGGGACAAATGAAGGCTTTGAAAACTCCCCTCTCCTTTGGAGAGGGGCAGGGGGTGAGGCACAAACAGGAAGCAAGTTTATACTCAACCACATCGAAACCCCGCTTATCCCTGTCCTTGCCTACATGGAGCGCGCAGGCGTGAAAATAGACAAAGACAACCTGAAAGATATTTCGGATACGTTGGTAACAGAGATTTTGGCAATAGAAAAAAACATCTATACCGAATCAGGAGAGGAATTTAACATTGCCTCTCCTAAACAGTTGGGCGATATTTTGTTTGATAAACTGAAATTGGACGACAAAGCCAAAAAGACCAAAACAGGGCAATATGCCACAGGCGAGGAGATTTTGTCGAGATTAACAGATAAACACCCTATCATTCCTTATATATTGGAATACCGCGAATTGGTGAAACTCAAAAACACGTATATTGATGCCTTGCCTGCCCTGATACACCCACAAACAGGGCGCGTGCATAGCTCGTTTCAACAAGCGGTAGCCTCTACAGGTCGTTTGAGTTCTACCAATCCGAATTTGCAAAATATCCCTATTCGCACCGCAAAAGGGCGCGAAATTCGCAAGGCATTTGTGGCAGAAAGCCAAGATTTTGCCATTCTTTCTGCTGATTATTCGCAAATAGAATTACGCATTATGGCGCATTTTTCGCAAGATGCCACGATGATAGAGGCGTTCCAAAAGAACTTGGACATTCACACTGCTACAGCGTCTAAGATTTTCAAAGTAGGTTTGGACGAAGTGGATAGCGATATGCGCAGGAAAGCCAAAACTGCGAACTTTGGTATCATTTATGGCATTTCCGCACATGGGCTTTCGCAACGGCTGAATATTCCACGCAAAGAGGCGGGCGAGATAATACAGGCGTATTTTGATGAGTTTCCTGCTGTCAAAAAATACATGGACAATGTCGCAGAACAAGCTCGCAAAACCGAATATGTGGAAACGCTTTTGGGACGCAGACGTTATTTGCGCAATATCAATGCCTCTAATGCCGTAGAACGCTCTTTTGCAGAACGAAACGCCATCAACGCGCCCATTCAAGGAAGTGCGGCAGATATGATAAAATTGGCGATGATAAAAGTTCACCAATTCATACAAGATAACAAGTTAAAATCTCGAATGGTCTTGCAAGTACATGATGAATTGGTGTTTGAGGCGCACAAATTGGAACTCGATATATTGAAACCCGCCATTATCCAATGTATGCAAGAGGCAATGCCTCTTATCGTGCCTATCGAGGTGGGAATGGGCGTAGGCGAGAACTGGCTGGAGGCGCATTAAGATTTTTTGCCTTGCCTGCTTTGTATGGTAGGCAAGTTTTTTTTGTTTTTATAGATACAAAACCTTAATTTTGTTAAAATTTAATCCCTCGTATATGAATACTACCCAAATAAATGCGTTTAAAGTTGATTTAACTACATGGATCATGCAAATCAAGCAAGTGGAAACATTGCAACGTATCTTGGACTTAAAAAAAGAGTTGGAAAAGCCCGTAGTCTTGCCTACCAAGCCCAAAGGACGTTACACCTACCAAGACATAGTAGCCATTGCGAACCAACACCCCAAGGATAAAAAATGGACTTATACCGAGCTTGTACGCGTCTTTCCAGCCGACCTCAAAGTAAAAGTAGAAATTCTTAACAATAAACTTATCATTATGCCTGCTCCTTCCCTTATTCACCAAAATATCTCTAATGACCTTTCTTACGAGATGACGCATTTTGTTAAACAAAATAAGTTAGGCAAAATTTTTTGCGCTCCTACAGACGCTCGCTTTGACGAGGACAATGTAGAACAGCCTGATATTCTGTTTATTGCTGTTACGCGCTACGATATTTTAGAGGAAGGGTACGTCAATGGTGCGCCTGACATTGTAGTCGAGATAATCTCGCCTGCCAATAAAAAACAAGAGAGAGAGGAAAAACACGCCCTTTATGAGCGTACAAGGGTACGAGAATATTGGACAGTATTTCCCAAAAAACGCACTATCAAAGTAGAAACTTTAGAGGAAGGCAAGTTTCAGACATACAGCGAAGGCAAGAAAGCAGGCGAGATACGCTCCAAAGTGTTAGAGGGTTTTTCCATCAAGATAGAAGACATCATACCCGAAAGTTTATTTGAAAAAACAGATAAGAAAAAGAAAAAAGATTAAAAAGCCTATCTATACAGTAGGCAAGACGCTATGCCCCTTATCGTGCCTATCGAGGTGGGAATGGGTGTAGGCGAGAATTGGCTGGAGGCGCATTAAACCACTAAAAATAACAACTATGAACAAAGACCCATACGAATTTCAGTCAAAACCATTTGATGATAAAAACGTTATTGCCTATACTTTTGTAAGTGTTGGTAAAAATGGAGATATTGTCAAAATGGTGGCATTTCAGCTATTTTATGAGAATGTGTATAACTTGGCATTGGTAGATTATGACGGAATAAGTGGCGTAATAGATGATGAAGTGGTAAGCGATAATGGCGATATGTCCCAAGTATTATCAACTACTTGGGCTATTATGTTGCATTTTCTAAAGACATTTCCTGAAAAATCTGTTTCAATACATGGCAATAGTGATACCAAGCAAAAACTGTATCATAGATTAGTGGCTAATAATTTATTGCCTCTCAAACAACAATACAATGTTTTTGGCGTTTCTACTATAGGCGAAAAAGAACCTTTTGATAGCTTAAAAACGTATCAATCTATAATCATTCAACCCCTCTCAATATGACAGCTAAAGAAAAAGAACTCTTAGACAGCATAGACACCAAACGTGCCTACGAACTTATACAACGCGCTTTTGATAAAAAAAGGCAAAGTTGGGAAGATGCCTTTGGTGATAAATTGCCTGAAGTTTTGGCGAAACTAAGCGCAACACTTGAGAAAAAAGATAAAGTATAACAAAAAGCCCCAAAATGTGCTTGTGCAGATTTTGGGACTGTATTTTAGGCTGACTCTGTTACTGCCAATCCACTTCTATAATAGTAGGTGTAGATGTACCACCCGAAATTAGGGTTGGATAACGCAAACCCTCATTTTCTGTAATGAAATTGGCTACCGTAATTGTCATGCTTCCCATATTTTCTGAAGCTGTTTGATTATAAGGAGGATCATCATCCCAAAACCTTACGGTGAGAGGCAAAACAGCAAAAGTCGCATTTATTATGAGGGGAGTAGGATAATTCCAATAAGCAGAGGTAGCAAGGTTATCTATCGTTGCGCCTGATGACAGCAAAGCATTTCCTAACGTTATTTCATGATACACATCTGGCTTATCACTAGGACTAAAAAAATTATCCCAAGAAGACCCATTGTTAGTAGCAGGAAAGCTACTCAAAGTAACTTTTTTAATACGCATATTTGTATAAGCGGGCGAAACACTTATGGTTTGGCTTTTTACAGTACTGATACCATTTTTAGTAGTGGTAAGCGTGATTGTTTTTGTACCACTCGTAACAAATTTTACACCAAGCGTTTTGCCTGAGATACTCGTAGTACTTAAACCATCAGCATAACTCCACTGATACGTAGCCCCATCTTCTTGAGCAGAAAACTCCACAACCATAGGAGCGCGTAGTGGTTCTCTGATATTTTTGTATTTGATAGAAAACTCCGCACTTGGAGGAGTTACTTCTTTTTCCTTACAACTGTAGGCAAGGAGAGCTATCACAGCCCAAGAAAAAAATAGAAAGTTTTTTCTTTTCATAAAAAAGGGGAGAGAGAATGAAAGATTTGTTTTAATTTTAAATAAAGATGATACAGCTGTTTGTTATCCGTTATACCCGTTACGCTTTGCATTTTCAATGCAACTCGCTTTAGATGCATAACCTTGACTTGAAGAACCTACAATTTCACCATTGGAGGCTGTTCTATTCCAACGCCACTTGCCAGCCGCATCTTCATAAAATTTCCATTTGTCTTTTGTGCCTTTTGCCATAAATTTTTGGTTTTGAGTGAATAAATATTATTTTAAGTAGCAAAATTATAAGCATTTTTTCTAATTGTATGCACAGCAAACACGCGCCACACACACAAAAAAAGGTAAAACATATTTTTTTTCAAAAAAATGAAAGTTTTTGCTTATCTTTGCCTTGTACTTTCCTACTTTTACCATGACTATAGGCGATAGAATTCAAGAAATCCGTACTGCAAGAGGCTACACTCAAAAAGAAGTAGCAACCACGATAGGCATTGATGTGAGCAATTACGCCAAAATTGAACGCAACGAGGCAGACATAAACATAACACGCCTCGAAGATATAGCCAAAGCCTTGAAAGTCAATATCTGGGCTTTTTTTGTGCCTAATAGTGGAGTAGTGATAATTGGAGATGTAGCACAAGAAGCAAAAGTTTATGGAAATAACGGCACACAAACCATTTACCCTACAGATTTTAACCCTGAAAGAGGGGCATATTTGGCGCATATAGCCAATATTGAGAAACAATTCAAAACTATAGAAGCCTCTTTTGAAAAGCGGATTACTTCTTTAGAAAAGCAATTAGACGAAAAACAACAAGTTATCAATAAGTTGTTGGATAAATAAAGTCTTGCCTACCCAACCCAAAAAAGCCCCGAAACACACGAAAAGTAGGTTTTGGGGCTTGTTGGTAGGCAAGTTGAAAATTAAGCATTGACCATTTTTTGCTCGCGGGCTTGGGCTACCAATGCTTTGATGGCTAAAAACTCTTGCGCTAAAAAATCAAGTTCGGTTTGATTTTCTTCAGGCGTTTGCGCCAAGACGCGCTCAAGTTGTGTTTGCTTAAAGGCTTCTTTTTCTGCTGACGTTTGACTTGCTTTGAAGTCTTGGCTTATTTGAGCATAAAGTTCGTTATTCATATTTATTTAGTTTAGACGGTCTAAATCATTATTAAGTTCTGCCTCCAATGCTTGTATGGCATCAATGATAGCAAAAAGGTGTTTATTTCTTTCTTCTTCTTTTTTGATAATATACCTTTTTTGGTGTGTATCATAGATTTCTTTCAAGATGGCTATTCTTTCTATGATTTCTAAACGCTGTTTTTCACTCATGTAACGTTACAAATATGTTTTTATTTATTCTCTGCAAAATTATACTTGCTGTGGGAATTGTCGTGCTGGTAGGGGCAATCCCTTGTGGTTGCCCTATTTTGTACACAAAACGTAGGGGAAAACAAGGATTTGTATCATTTGAAAGGGCAACCACAAGGGATTGCCCCTACAAATAGGGTGTTTTTAGATGTCAGCACGACAATTCCCACAGCAAGAAATTATATAAATTTCTTGAAAAACAAATACCCTTGCTTGCCATAGTATAGACAAGGCTATTTACTTATCTTTTTCTTTTATTTTAGTTTTTCAAGGGCAGGCAAGATTTTCTACCTTGCCTGCGTACTGTAGGCAAGGTTTTAATCGTTTTTATATCAAATCCCACTATTTTATGAATACAGAATCCTTGAAAATATCGCTCATACAGCAGATAATGCAAATCAATAATGCCCAAATCCTGCAACAATATGCCCAAGTATTGAAAGACTTGCAAGAAAAACAAACCAAAGAGGCACGCGAAAAAGCCTTTTTTGCTACCTTTGGAACTTGGCAATCTGACCTCACAGCAGACGAACAAATCGCTGAAATAGAGGCAAGTCGTTATTTTGAAAATCGCGATATTCAACTATGAAAAAATATCTTTTAGACACCAACATTTGCGTTTATTTCTTAAATGGAAAGTTTGATATTGATAAAAAATTGATGCAAGTAGGCTTGGAGAACTGTTATATTTCCATCATTACCTTAGCTGAACTCAAATTTGGCGTTGCTAATAGCCACGAGAACAAACAAGAGGCAAACCAAAAAGCACTCGAAATTTTTGCTAAAGGGATAAGTATTTTATCTATCGACAAAGCCCTTGATGATTTTGCATACCTCAAAGCTAAATTTAGGAAAGAAGGCAATCCTAATCACTGAGTCAAGTTGCCAAAAGGCAGTGGATCATTTGGAAAAAGGTAAAATAAATACTATTATCGAAACAGACTCTACCCTAACAATTGATATTAACATCACAGACAACTGTTGCTTTGCCTTCCTTTGCGATATGACTGTTGATAGCACAGCTACCTTAAAACTGATATATCATGGCTATGGTACATATTGTGCCTGCAATTGTTGTTTTGGCTTGACTTATCATTTTGGAAAAAGAAATGCCTATCCCAAAATAAAAGCTGTTATGATAAATGATGAGCGCGAGACACTCAAGCAAATTAAAAAATGACGGTGTTTTTTATACTTCCGCACAAAGTTAGTCAAAACCTTGCCTGCCCGTGTCCTCGTCTAAATCGAAAATATGGCGTAAAATCCTGAATACTTTTTTTTACTCAGTTCTTAAAACTATCATTCATCTTTAAATCTAAAAAAATGAAAAACATTCTTTTTATGCTACTCTTATTTTGTATTATTCAAAATAATGGATATGGACAACTTGTCAAAAGTATAACACAATTAGACGAAAAAACAGATAGTTTGTCGCTTTACTATCAAAGATTGACCGCAATACCACCCAAAGTATTTCAATCTCATAACTTGAAATATTTACAACTCAAAGGAAATCCACTTAAAACGATACCAAAAGAAATAAGTGATTTGAAAAATTTGGTTACACTCGATGTAGATTATACACAAATACAAGCTTTGCCACAAGAAATAATAACAATGAAAAAATTAGAAAATTTAAGTTTATTTTCTAATCTTATCAAAATATTTCCCGCACAAATTGTAGAAATTAAAAACCTAAAATCGCTTCATTTAGGTATGAATAATTTGGTAGAAATTCCAAAAGAAATCGGACAACTCAAAAAACTAGAACAATTGGATATAGGTTATAATAAAATAGCAACCCTTCCAAAAGAAATTTGGGGATTGAAAAACTTGCAAAGGTTAGGTTTAGATGGGAATAAAATTATGAATTTACCTTCGCAAATTTGGGCATTGAAAAATCTTATAGAATTGGATATCGCAAATACAGGTATTACTACTTTATCCAAAGAAATAAAAAATCTAAAAAAATTAAAAATACTTATTTTGTTTGCCAATACGCTCACGACTATACCTAACGAATTATTCGAATTAAAGAATTTAACAAGTTTGAATTTGGCAGAAACCGACCTTACAATTATACCTAAAGAATTAGAAAAACTCACAAATATTCAAAGTTTGCGTTTATACAATAATAAAATAACCGAAGTTCCTGTTGAATTATGCAAATTGATACAACTCAAAGAATTACATTTGGAGCATAATCAAATTACAAGTTT
>JAYTNK010000490.1:0-2271 GCA_043748375.1 Cytophagales bacterium | reverse complement strand
TGAAGCATCTCGTTGTTGAATGACGATTTGTGAACGAAAAACGAGATTTTTCGCTTCGCTCAAAATGACAAACTTCTCTTTTCACTTAAAAAAATACAGGAGGGTATATTTTAAAAAATGTACCTTAAACATTTTGTTGTTATGAAAAAATCTATAATCCTTTATGTAAATCATAAAGAAAAAAAACGTTGCGGAGTATATCAATTTGGGTATCACATTGGGCAGGCTTTGCAAAAATCTGCCAAATATGATTTTCGATATATAGAATGTGAGTCTGAACAAGAATTTAGAGGTATTTATAAGGAGGAAAAGCCCGATATGGTAATTTACAATTATCATGATACAACTTCGCCTTGGATAACGCCTACATTTACTAAGACCATCAACGTACCACAAATAGGTACTATTCATGAAATAACGCAAGAGGTTGCAGATAAAGCAACTCAAACATTATTTGATGGATACATCGCACCTGATGCTACTTTGGTGCTATCCAATCCGATTATATTCAAAACGGGTAGATTGGTATTACCTTATCAAAACAAATTCGAAATAAAAGAAACAATACCTACGATAGGTAGTTTTGGATTTGGATTGGAAGGAAAGGGTTTCGAAAAATTAATCCTAAAAGTGCAAGAGGAATTTGATGAAGCCATTATCAAATTGCACATTCCTTTCAGCGATTTTATGGACGCTGATGGAGCAAAAGCAAATACAATAGCCGCGCATTGCCAAAAATTAGTAACCAAACAGGGCATACAACTTGAGATTACCCACGATTTTTTGAGTACTAAGGATTTACAGGATTTTTTAGCCAAAAATACGCTGAACGCATTTTTTTATGACGAACATAAAAATCGCGGTTTGTCAAGCGTAATTGATTTTGCACTTTCAGTAAATCGCCCTATTGCTTTAACCAAAAGTTTGATGTTTAGGCATTTAGGACAATGCACGCCCAGTATTTTCATAGAAGATGCAACACTTAAACAAATCATTGCCCAAGGTACAAAACCTTTAGAAAGATACCAAAAGGAATTTTCAGAAGCCAACTTAATTTGGGATTATGAGCAAATAGTAGAGGCAAACTTAGCCAAAAAGAGCGTAGTGTATCAAGCACCTGATGTTATCAGCCAATTACAACGTTATTATGAGCGGAAATTGGGGAAAAACAAGAAAAAGCATCAAAGGCAGCGCGAGGCGCAACGGTCTGAAAGTGCATGGTTGTATCATAAAGAACCCACTATCGAGTATTTTCCTACACGAGCCAACATCGCTTATGCACCTCTTGACATAGCAGATGAATACAACACTATTTTGGATAATAAGAAAAGAATACAATATAAAGAGGCGATTGAGGTGATTACAAGCTTAAATCCTGCGCTTATCAAACGTAAAATACCCGAAGCGAATGTACAACAAGCTTTTGTATTTGATACTGTGTGCGGTTTAGCCAAAAACTTTGAAAACCCACGTATTTTGTGTGCAGGGTCTTTTGAAGATACCGCTTGCCTATCCTTAAAAAAAGTAGGGTTTGAGTTGGAAGAAAACGATCCTGTCCTCAACTACCCCTTAGAGAAATTTATTACGCGCCCCACGCGCAATCACCAAGTGTATGACCTTATTTTTTCTACTTCAGTGATAGAACACGTAGAGGAAGATGCTTTATTTGTGCAAAACATAGCAGGTTTGTTAGCCAAAGGTGGTTTTATGGTCTTAACTTGCGACTTCAAAGAGGGCTACAAAATAGGGGACGCTAAACCAGATGTGGATTGCAGATTTTATACAAAAAGCGACCTACTTGAACGGCTCTTGCCTGCTGCTAAAGGGTGTGCATTATATGGCAAGGTAGATTGGCACTATGAGCAACCTGACTTTTTTATGGCAGGTTATAATTATACATTTGCTACTTTTGTATTCCAAAAAACCATCTAAATATATGTCTAAACAACGTGTTTGTATTATATTTCCGTATGAGCATCTTGCCTACTCTCCCACAATATTAAACTTATATGATTTATTAACTGTTGATTTTGAGGTAACTATTATTTCTGTAGAATCTATTATTTTTAGCCGTTTGCAAGATAGAAAGGTGCATTATTTATCCTATAAAAAAAAATCAGCTGAAAAATTATATTATAAAATATTTAAAAAAATAAATGGATTAGCTAAGAGTGCCAAAAATTATAAAGAATATGGCATGCTTAATCAAGTTGGTAAGTTAGCCAAAAAAGAAAAATATGACATCTATATAGCCGTAGATTTTGAAGCATT
>JAYTNK010000489.1:0-12379 GCA_043748375.1 Cytophagales bacterium | reverse complement strand
CTTCGAAAGTTATTACGAGATAGCCACCCTGTAAGCGTCTGTTATACACTTTAGCACCCCACAAAAGCCTGAAAAACAGATTCTTACAGCATGACTGCTCATATATTTTGGTAGCTTCCGCTATAACTTTCTAAGAACCTAAATAAGTTAAAAAAGGAGTAGTTTGTTGTACAGATGCTGTAAATAAAAAGGTTATGCGAAGCTATTTTTCTCATGAATAAATCTTTTTTTCTTCAAAAATAGTTATTTTAATAAAAATCACTATTTTTACAACATGATACAAATTCACGATAAACAATTTGTGCCCTACATAAGCGAAACCAAATTGCAGAATGGCATCAAGGCTATAGCCGAAAGTATCCAAAGAGATTATGCAGGCAAGTCTTTGTATCTGTTAGGCGTACTGAATGGCTCATTTCGTTTTATGGCAGACCTTACGCGCTATTTGAACATCCCGCTTGAGCTGGGCTTTGTGCGCCTATCATCCTATCAAGGTACGGAAACTACAGGCATAGTTAAAATGCAAACGGGCTTGCCTGCCGATATCGTAGGCAAGAACGTATTAATAGTAGAAGACATAGTCGATACAGGACTGACTTTACAATACCTTTTACCTGAAGTAATGGGTGCGGGTGCAAAATCTTGTAAAGTTGCTACGCTTTTATTCAAATCTGTAAATCTTCGCATACCGCTCACAGTAAATTATGCAAGCTTTGAAATTCCAGATGCCTTTGTGGTTGGGTATGGTTTAGATTACGATGGACTTGGTCGCGAGCTAAACGAAATCTACCAAGTTCAAGATACGATAGAAAGTACTAATTAAGCGAAAACGTTTGAAAGAATATAATAGAGGTGTTTTTACCCTACAAAAAATATAATTTTGAAAAAAAAGCATTAAACAGTAACAATATTTTTGGATAACTCAAAAAACTTACTAAATTTACGCTCGTTAATAAACCAAACAAATACTATCATGGGTCTTTTCACGCTCGGAATCGAGGAGGAATTTCAAACCGTCGATCCCAAAACTCGCGAACTGCGCTCACACATGAGCCAAATCGTGGAAGGAGGGCAAATGCGCCTGCAAGAACAAGTTAAAGCAGAGATGCACCAAGCCGTTGTAGAGGTGGGTACAGTAATTTGTCGTAATATCGAGGAAGCTCGAACTGAGGTTATCAATTTGCGCCGTATGGTAATGGAGCTTGCTGATAATGTAGGTTTGAAAATCGCGGCTTCGGGTACACACCCCTTTTCGCTTTGGGCAGACCAGCCCATCACACCAGATGTACGTTATGACAAAATTGTAGAAGAATTGCAGGAGGCAGCACGTGGCAACCTCATCTTTGGCTTGCACGTCCATGTAGGCATTCCCAGCCGAGAGGTAGGTGTCCAAATCATGAACACGGCTCGCTATTTCTTGCCACACGTTTTCGCGCTTTCTACCAACTCACCTTTTTGGGAAGGCAGAAACACAGGCTATAAGTCATTCCGCACCAAAATATTTGATAAATTTCCGCGCACAGGTATTCCTGAATACTTTAGTAGCGCAGCCGAATATGATGGTTATATCAATTTGTTGGTGAAAACAAACTGCATGGATAACGCCAAGAAAATCTGGTGGGATTTGCGCCTGCACCCTTTCTTTGACACGATTGAATTTCGTATTTGCGATATGCAGTTGCGTGTTGATGAAACCATTGCACTTGCCGCTGTGATGCAAGCCATTGTTGCCAAACTATACAAGCTCATGAAAAGCAATCTTAGCTTTCGTTTGTATGGTAAACCGCTTATCAATGAAAATAAATGGCGCGCTGCTCGTTATGGTGTGCAGGCTAAACTGATTGACTTTGGTAAAGAGGAAGAAGTGCCTTTCAAAGACCTGCTTGGCGAATTAGTGGATTTTGTTGATGATGTGCTTGATGAATTGGGTAGCCGCCATGAGGTAGAACGTCTATTCAAAGTAGCTGAGGAAGGCAATGGCGCAGACCGTCAGCTTGAGGTATTTCATCGTACAGGCGACCTCAAACAAGTGGTTGATTATATCATACAAGAAACCTATCACGGCGTATTTTAGAGATAATTATCTATACTGATTTATCCGTATTAGCTATTTTGTCCTTTGCAAATGGCATCTGCTACTCAAAAAGAAAACGCAATAAAAATCCAGCAACTATATCAGTCTGCTGGATTTTTTTAGTGCGTTTATGGTGGTATTGAGAACGGTCTTTTTGAAATATGCAATAATAAACACGTTTTCTTTACAAATAGCAAATAACAAAACAGTTAATTTGCTACTCAAAAAGAAAACATATTTATAAACTATAGTCGTAATTTTTTTAGATTTGAAATATTTTTTTTGTTTTTTCTAATTCTTCTAATTGAAACAAAAGTTTTCTGACTTCAGCATCTCTTTCTTCTAAAGCAGAAGCTTCTTCGCGTACTTGTTCTTCAGCGCGTAGGCGAGCCTGCTTTTCTTTTTTAGCAAGTGATTCAGCTTTTGCTTGTGCTTCTTCAGCTTTTACTTGCGATTCTTCAGCTTTTACTTGCGATTCTTCAGCTTTGCGTAGCTTGATAGCAGTCGCTTCTAACTTTGCCTCTGCTTCTTGGCGTATTTCGCGCTCAGTGCCATAATTATTGAATGGTTCACCTGCAGAGTCATACACCAACAAATCATATTTCAAAATAGGCTTCTTATGCTTATTAACGCCAATTTGAGTAGCTTTTACTTCCAATTTCACACCCAAAAGTATGAAATTATAAACATTATCCTCGCAAAATAAAATCCGTTGCAAAGTACCGCCCAAACGCCAATACACCTCCAAAGACATAGAGGGCTTTGTATGGACGACTATGTACTCATCTACTCCCAAACCATTTTGGAATTTGAAACGATTTTTCTGATCGTTTTTATCTTTATAATTCGATTTTGATAAGATTTCGAGAGAAACCATGCGCGGGATAATGCCACCTGTATGTGCCACCACTTTCTCCAAAATGAATGATTCCAATGCTACAGTCGGTACTAAGCCCTTACCTATCGCAAAGAAGATATCAGGAGAGTTTACTCGTTGTTTGTCTTCCAATATAACCTTGCCTGCGGTGCGGAGGCGTTCTATTTCGCTATAATACACAAATACATCAGCTCCGATGAAGTAATCTCGCTTCATACCTTGCAAGACCGACTCAAAAACACTGTTAAGATAAACTATAGTGTCTGCTTGTATTTTAGATTGTGCCATAGGTTCATCATCTTCAGTGGGATAATCGAACAGTTTCCACCCCTGCGACCTATCAGGGGAGGCAAGTTCGTAAGGTTTGGGTTCAGCCAAACGAGGATAGAGGGGGAAGAGTTCTAACTGCATAACATTGTAAAGTTACAGCATTTGTATTAAAATAGCAAATTTTTCTATGCTATATTTAATTTTTTTGTTTGCATATATTATGAAAAACTTGGATTTTAATTAGCCTCAAAAATGAGTTAAGGATTCCTATGATATTTGGTGTTAGAAAAGCACAGAAAACCCTACTGCATTTTTTGATACCAACAGAAATAACTTGTAGGGTTGTTGGTGCTCGAGAAATTGGGTAGAGGAGTGTTGCTATATAACAAAATTACCCCTAAATTTCTGAAATATTCTGCAACGGCATAAAATAAGGCAACATTTATGGTATAGCTAACATTAGTCAAGCATAAACCTATACAAGACTGAAAACACCCAAACAAAAAAAGCTCGAAACTTTCGTTCCGAGCTTTTTTGCTTAAAATAATAAAATTAATTTTTCACAATACGCTTGGTAGCTGTTCCTTTTTCAGTGCGGAACTCAAGCATATACGAGCCTTTGGGCAAGTTGGCTATGTTGAGTTCTACAGTTTGTACCTTGCCTGCCGAGAAAGTGCGCAACTCTTTGCCACGCAAATCCAGTATGCGTATATCCATTTGTTTGAAGTTTTGATTTTCAAATTTTACCCAAACGCGCCCCTCTGTAGGGTTCGGATAAAGGGAGATAGATTGCTCAAAACGATTGCCTTCTACAGAGGTTACAGTCGCGTTAGCAACAGTAGAACAACCTGCTTGCGCTCCCAATACAGCACAAACTTTGTAGAAATATTGCGTACCAATCTGCAAATTAGCATCACTGTCTTTGTAATTGTTGGTGTTTTGAGGCAAGGCAGGTGCGATAACTGTATAAGGTCCTATTGAATTAAAGGCACGCTCTACGCGGTAGCTTCCTTCATTGTTAGCATTATCTGTCCATGTGAGGTTCAAGGCTCTTTCAGTATTTGGGGCTGTTACCTGTAAATTGGTAGGCGCATTTGGAACAATAGGCGCGTTAGTAGTACCATTCACTACTACAGAGTTTTTGTTGCCATTATTGGAAAGGGTTACGATACGATAGAAATATTGCGTGCTGGCTGTCAATCCATTGTCAGTAAAAGTAGTAGTTCCCGCAGGCAAGTTGCTCCCTACTTGCGTATAAGTGCCACCTAACGCGGTAGAGCGTTCTATGCGATAGCCAGTTTCGATACCAGAGGCATCAACCCAATCCACTTTAATTTGTGAGTCAGAAATGCCTGTAGTCGTTACACTTGTAGCTTTGGCAGGCAAGCTGTATGCCGTTAGTTCAGCTTCAGGCGCGGGAATAGCAAAGTTGGTAAAAATGCGAAACTCGCCTGCCTTAAGATTGATAGTTTTGTTCAAGTTGCCTGTAACCTCATAAGGAGCATCTGCACTACCACTAAAGAACTCATACCAAGTCCCCGTATGGTGGAAATCGGCAGTAACATCTTGTGGTGCTACATCAAAGTTCGCTATCACCACTACGTTCATGTTATTGCCACTTGTGGGTGTGGCAGTATAAGGCGAAGAGGTTTGTTTCAACTGTTTTTTGAATTGACTACCGCCTTGCGAGCTTTGTATGAAAGTATCAGGGCTTTTGAAAGTAGCATAAGTAGTTTTCAATTTTACAATTTCGCTGTAGGCTTTGCGCAATTTTAAGCGGTCTGGCTGTGTGTCATAACTTTGAGGCGTAATAGTCCAAGGCAGAGGCTTAGAGTCAGTGCGACAAGTTGTGCCTGTGCCTATTGTACCATCAGGGCAACGATTGATATGAAAATCAAAGCCCATTTCGCCAAATTGCCAAATCATTTTGGGTCCTGCGCTCAAAAAACACATAGCCGCCAAAGGCTTAGCTCGCTCCATAGCGATAGGCACAGTTTTAACATTGTGCGTGCCAACAGCACTATTTCCGCTATTCAAGGCACTATACATCACGCGCTGTTCGTCATGGCTTTCCATATAAGGAATGAGGCGAGGCACAGACCAACCATTATTTTGAAAATCGGAACCCGAAATATCGGCTGTATTGTTGTTATAGCCCATCAAATTTTCGGCAAAAGCCTTTTCCATGTTGCGCCAAAATATCATGCCTTTGCCCTCGCCTGAACGATACTCGCCTAATTCCTTCTCCTCAGCATTTTCAGAAAGGTGTTCCAAAATTACAAAATCGTCAGGATGAAATGCCCAAATTTCATCAGCAATGCGTTTCCAAGTCGCTACGCGGTCTGCATGGTATTGATTCCAACAGCCCACATCTTCTTTATTGGCACATTGTGCATTTTGCGTAAAGCCTTTCGAAAGGTCAAAACGAAAACCATCAACTTTGTATTCATCAAGCCAAAAAAGATTTACGTCCTTTACCAAGTTCTTGGTAACTTGTGAGTCGTGGTTGAAGTCGCGGAATACGCTGAAAGGGTGCGTAGCACTGTTATTAAACCATGGGTTGGCATTTTGGGGATAGATTTTTACATACGGAAATTCCTCTTGTGCGTGGTTCAGTACCATATCCAAAATAACCGCCATGCCGTTTTGGTGGCATTTATCTACCAATTCTTTAAATTTGTTTTTTGTACCGTATGCTTTATCTACAGCGTGGTAGAAGTTAGTGTTATAGCCCCAACTAATATTGCCTGAAAACTCCATCATGGGCATAAACTGAACGGCATTTATGCCTAAACTCTTGAGGTAGGGAAGCCTGTCAATTACCCCTTGAAAATCGCGTGTTTCACTAAAATCATGCACCCAAAGCTCATAAATTACCAAACTTTCAATAGCAGGCTTCACAAAACTGGTGGTAGCACTTGACCAAGTATAAGATGTCTGATTGGTTTGCAATACGCTGGCAATGCCCGTAGTCTTGCCTGTGGGATAAGGCGTAGGATTGGGATAGATAGTAGTCGAAATGAACCCATCATTCGAAGGGTCTAAGATTTTCTCTGAATAAGGGTCAGCCGTTTTCACAAATGCTTCAGTGGCATCATAGACTTGGTATTGGAATACATATTCTGTGCCTGCGACAGGAACTTCAAAGGTTATCCAATAAAAATCATCATTTTCTGTGCCTGCATAATCCGTCCGATTCATTTGATAAGCAGGGTCAAGTTCCCAATTATTAAAGTCGCCTATGACATACATTTTGTCTTTATTGGGCGCGCGAAATACAAGCGTTACCTCTTTGGGGTTGGTAGGGCTGTAGTTGATGCCTATTTTAGGAAAAATCGTGCTTGGGTATATCGCATAGGTAGGCAAGGTGTTTGTCAAAGTATTGACCTTACGTTTCACAAAATAAAGCGTTTTTTCTACATTGACTGCTCCTGCAGTAGCTTTGGCTTTTATGACATACTTGTCTGTGGCTGGGGCTATATTCACGATGTGTGTCAAAGTAGTAGTTGCTGCTGCATTAGCTACGTTAATACCATTTACTTCTATGCTGATGTTGGCAGATAGGTTCGTACCTGCTGTGATACTAATAGACTCGCCTATATTTACAAAAAAGCCGTTGTTGGTAGGCGAGTTAAAGGCAATATCTAAAGCCCCTTGATTGACATCAATAAAAATGTCTGTTCCCGTAGTACTTTTACCTTCTTTGCAACCAAGAGCTGTTGGGCTAACAAATGAACCACAAGGACCATTTTCACGCAATACCATACCCACTCGAAAGATAGGGGTTGTAGAAGGAGGTGCGATAGCCACATTGGTAAACATACTCCTGATGCCATTAGGCAAGCTCAAAGTATATGTATTGCCCCCACTCACACGCGTAAACTTAGGCAAAGCAGCAGGGTCGCCCCATGTACCAGGTACGTGTAACCAACTAGTGCCATTCGCTACCAAAACTGCTCCCACGTGTGCGGTAATGGTGGTAACGCTTCCTGGCAAATCTTTCAAGGCTTGTCCTTGACTGAGGGTAGCATCATAAGTAAGCGTAACAGCTTGGTTTGCTGTAAAAATAGCAGGTGAAACGGTTACTTGGGCGTAGGAGTGGGCTATTCCAACGCACCAAAGACATAGAATTGTTAATACTTTTCTCATATACATCAAAGGCATTGTTTTGGTATTTAAAGTAGTAAAATTATTCAAATGTTTTGATTTTTCCAAGTTTTTTTATGATTATTAGGGGAGTTTTTTATTTCAAACGTTTCCACAGGCTTTCAGCAACTTTCGTATTACTTAAAAATGTTGGTTTTGTATTTTGCAAATTGCAAGAACCATATTGTTTCGTGCTTCTCATGGCAGGCAGGCAAGGATTTATCAAACGCATAAACCGCATATTGCGCCTCACATGGCTTGCCTACCCATAAATGCATCTTGCCTGCCTGCTGTAGCCAAAATACCCCGTAAAAAGCATCTTCTGATAGCCAAACTGTAGCATTTTCTTCAGCGATTTGCTTGAACTTGTCCCGCAATTTCTTACATTGCGATACGGAGCCTTCATCATAAAAAAAATCGATTTCTCTTTGAAATTGCACAAAACTTCCTACAAAAATAACTAAGGCAAAACATACTAATCCACTCGTTTTTAGCCAAGTAGGGAAAGGGGGTAAAGGTATTTTGTCCAATAAAAAAGTTGTTAAAATCACTAAAAAAATAGCATAATGCGTAAGAATACGATAAAAAGGAAATACTTTGGTCGCCACAGCAAAAACAAGCACACACAAACCCGAAATCCATACAAAGTTGAAAAAATATTGATGCCACACGCCTAATTTCCCTTTAAAATAAAAACTTAGGCAAGTTACTAAACTTACAAAAGCAAACGCCACGTATTTAGGCAACCCCACTACAGCCGTGATAGCTTCGCGCAGGCAAATAGGCAAGGTGTACACCAAAAATTTATAATAGGAAATAGGTTTAATATTATCGCGTTGCGAAGCTAAAAAAGCCTCTGCTCCAAAGTAGGCAAGCATAGGTAAATAACACAAAAATACTAACCCTCCTATCGCCAAACTCATCTGCAAAATTTGAATGAAAAACAGGCGTTTCTGCGTATGCCAAATAAAATGATAAGCCAAAAAACCATACATACCTATAGCCGAATAAAGGAAAACAGGGGTAATAAAATACCCCAACACGTTCCAAAACACGAGATAATACAAATGTTTGGGTTTCATGGTTTGCACATATTCTATTGCATGACAAACTAACCCAAACGTACACAATGCGAGCCACATATAGCCACGCCCTTGCACACTAAATATAGTTTGACTAAAGCCTAATCCTATGCATACAAGCGATGTAAAAGCCACTTTAAAATTACTTTTATCATGTATATACAAGAAAATATAGCCTAATAAAATCCAAAAACTTACTATAGAAGTGAGGCGCATAGCCAATACCGCATCTGGTACAAACATAGCCCAAAACGAAGTCGTAATATTATACAAGATGTGGTTATTGGTAGATTTGTAGTTTGTGAGCGATACCCAAAAGCCCTTGCCTCCAAAATGTAGCCATGAATATACTTCATCTATCAAAGGCGGTGTATGCTGATAGATATAAGTTTGATGAATGGCTATCAAAACAACCGCAAACAAACACAACGCTTTTTCGGTAGGCGAGCTTTTAAACCACATGAGGTTGTAAAATTTGCGTAATTTTGTCTGTTTCTATCAAAAAGCCATCATGCCCCAATTCAGAATCTATTTCGTAATAAGTGGCGCGGGGTATGTGTTCTGCCAATAGTTTCTGTTCTACAGGTGGAAAAATAATATCAGAACTGATGCCTACAATATGCGCTTTGGCTTGTATGCAGGCAAGAGCTTGGGCTACAGAGCCTCTGCCACGCCCTACGTTTTGCGAATCCATCGCTTTCGTGAGTGTCCAATACGAAAAAGCGTCAAAGCGTTTCTGCAACTTTTCGGCTTGGTGCTGTTGGTATGAAATAGCTCTGAAATGGTCAAAATTATCAAGGGAAGACTCGGATTGAGTGCGGATATAGGTGGCATAATTGCGGTACGAAAGCAACGCGATAGCCCTTGCCGCACCCATACCTTGCCTGCCTGCTTCGGGAAGACTTGCCTGCCAAGTAGTATCAGCCGCTATAGCCATACGTTGGGCTTCGTTGAAAGCAATGCCCCAAGCCGAATGTTGGGCATTGGTCGCAATTAGAAAAATATTTTCAAATACTTCAGGTTGTAAAATATTCCATTCTATGATATGTTGCCCGCCCATAGAGCCGCCACACGTCCATTTGATACGTTTGATACCCAAATGTTGCCTTAAAAGATCAAACGCCTGTACCATATCTCTGTTTGTAAGCATAGGGAAAGTGTGGTAATAAGGCGTTTTGGTTTGCGGATGTAGGCTTAAGGCGTGCGTAGAGCCATAGCAAGAGCCTATCATATTGGCGCATATAATAAAATGCTGTTGCGGATTGAATAATTTGCCCTCGCCTACCAATCCGCTCCACCAATCCGTAGCTTCTGTATTGGCGGTTAAGGCGTGGCAAATCCAAACGACATTGTCTTGCTGGTCATTTAGCTTGCCTATGGTGGTATAGCCGATTTGTATGGCAGGCAAGATTGCTCCGTTTTCTAAAGCAAACGGCTGTTGATATTGGAACGTTTGTAGGTTTTGGGCGGTGTAAGCGTTTTTCATGGAGGGCGTAAAAGCGCAAAAGTAGGGCTTTTATAGCAAAAAAAGAATAGACTTCCTGCGAAAGTACCTTTTCCCTCTCTCAAAATGGAGATAGGGCAGGGCGTGAGGCTTCTAAAAAACACTTTCGCAAGAAGTCTAATATTTTACCAAAATTTGCAGTTGGGTAACGCTTTAGCGAGTAGTCCTATTTCGGATTCTGGGATAAGATTGTCGTAGCAAACCAATTCTATTAAGTCGGTGAGGTTTTGCAAAGGTAAGATTTCTGTTAGTTGGTTTTTTTGTAAGTATAATTCTTTTAAACTTACATGATTTTGCAAAGGTTTAATAGCCGTAACTTGGTTATATTGTAAGTATAAATACTCCAACCGCACAAGTTTTTGCAAAGGCGATATATCGCTAAGATTGTTTTCCCAAAGAGCTAAATACGTTAAGTTTGTTAAGTTTTGCAAAGGTAAAATATCTGTTAATTGGTTTTGTCCCAAATACAATTCTTTCAAATTGAAAAGGTTTTGCAAAGGGGATATATCCGTTATTTTATTTTTCCATAATATTAGTTTTTCCAAATGAATAAGGTTTTGCAAGGGTGTGATGTCTGTAAGACGCTTCCCTTTCAAATTAAGCTCTGTTAGGTTTAAAAGACTGTTTAATATTACTTCTGTCGAGTCGGTAGCTTTTAATTTAACAGCTTTCAGTAGTAACTCCTGCCATTTTGCGTCTAATGCACTCCACCATATTGCCGATAGATTTTCCATGTATATATGAGTTTTTACTTAGGTCTTGCCCAAACAGGAATTTCGCCCAAATGAATATCGAAAATGTATAAAATGACTGTTTGCGAAACCAAAATCATCATTATAATGCCTATCCAATTCAACACAAAGCCTACACGCACCATTTGAAAAAATTTGATTTTGCCACTAGCAAAAACTATAGCATTCGGAGGTGTACCCATAGGCAACATGAACGCGCAACTCGCCGCAAGTGTAACAGGAATAGTTAAAAGTAACGGGTTTTGCCCCATACCTACCGCAAGTGCCGCTACAACAGGTGTCATTACTGCCACCATCGCAACATTACTCATAACTTCTGACATAAACACGCCCAATATAACCAAAATGGAGATGATAATCCATATATCCAGTCCCTTGTAAGCATTTACACCATTGCCTATAAGTTGGACAACACCCGATTGGTCGAGTGCGCTTGATAGGCTCAAGCCTCCTCCAAAAAGCATCAAGATGCCCCACGGCAATTTTTTTGTGTCTTCCCACTGCATTAAAAACTCGCCTTTTTTCCAATTCAAAGGCGTAATAAAGACTGCCAATCCGCCCGCGATGGCTATCATAGTGTCGTCCAATTTAATAGCAATCCCGCGTTGAGCAAACAAACCGTTCAGCAAGTCTTTAAAAATCCAAAGTGAAGCCGTTGTGATAAAAATGATCATAGTTAATATTTCAGCTTTACGCATCTTGCCAAGCTCCCTCACCTTTTTATCAATAACTGCACCTATCTGCGCAAAATCGCCTAATCGATTGGGATACAACCAATGCACCATAATAAAATAGTTCATCATCAATAATACAAACGAGAAAGGAATTCCAAACAATGCCCATTGCCCGAAACTAATCTCATAGCCGTACATTTTTGAAATAATAGAAGCAAAAACTGTATTGGGTGGTGTACCTATGAGCGTACCACAACCGCCTATAGTAGCGGCGTATGCGATACCAAGCAACAACGTGAGCGCGAAATTCTCCATGCCCTTTTTATCGCCTTCTTGTGTATCTAAAAGTGCTAAAACTGACATAGCAATCGGCAACATCATCACGGTTGTGGCAGTATTGCTAATCCAAAGGCTAAGAAAGGCTGTCGCAAACATAAAGCCCAAAATAATCCTATTAGGCTTTGTTCCTGTCATTTTTACAATATTGAGAGCGATACGCAAATGCAAATTGCAACGTTCAAGAGCAAGGGCTATCAAAAAACCTCCCATGAACAAAAATATAACGGGGTTGCCGTAAGATTTTGTAGTCGCTTCCATATCCATAATGCCCAAAAGTGGGAATAAGACTATAGGCAACAAGGCGGTTACGGCTAAGTCTATCGCCTCGCCTATCCACCAAACCAGCATCCAAGCCATTACCGCTAAGACGTGCTGGGCTATAGGTTTTAGCCCTGTACCCATATAAGGAAACAAAAACAAAAGCGAAAGGAACAAGATGGGTCCTAACAAAATGGCTATCTTTCGGCTTAAGGGAAATGTAGAGATGGTTTCAGACATTTTAAATCGTAATCAAAAAATAAAAATAGCAGATTTACTCAAACGAATACGCTTGGTAAATTGTATGCAAGCCTACTTAATAAAAAGCACAATAACAAATACTTTCAAAATTCTTGCCAACTGTCCATAGCCTCACGAAACTTGCCTGCCAAGAGATTTAAGG
>JAYTNK010000488.1:0-8279 GCA_043748375.1 Cytophagales bacterium | reverse complement strand
CTCTCAAAATGGAGAGAGGGCAGGGTGTGAGGCTTCTAAAAAACACTTTCGCAAGAAGTCTAATAATGGGAAACCTATGCAGGGTGTTTATATCCAAGATAGATTCTGGTTCTTTTCTATTTTGGTAGGCAAGGAATATATTACAAGTGAAAGTTTTGGTGCTTCCAAAGAAATAGAAGCAGAAAAAGTTGTATTGATTTTGCATAACCTGCAAAAAATAATTTTAGAAAAATTGATGTAACCACATGGCAAAATACGAAAAAGCAAATAGCGAAAAAGTATTGGAAGGTCGCACCCTCCGCAAACTATACATCTTTGTCGCCCCTTACAAGAGCCGTTTTTTTATACTTGTTACACTAACTATCCTTTTAGGTTTGTTAGGCCCTATCCGTCCCTGGTTGGTTGAATATACCATCAACCATGCCGTTGTGAACAACGATTTAAAAGGTTTGCTTACCCTGACATGGATAGGCGTATTCATTTTGGCACTACAGGCATATATTCAATACACCCACACGTATATGTCGGGTTGGCTTGGGCAACACATAGTGCGCGATATGCGTGTAGCTTTGTACAAACATTTATTGCATCTGCGTTTGAAATTTTACGATAATACACCTATTGGCAGACTGGTAACCCGTAATATTTCTGATATAGAAACTGTTTCAAGTGTATTTACAGAGGGTATAGCAGCGTTATTGGGCGATTTGCTCCAAATTATTTTCATTCTACTGCTCATGTTCATGACGCATTGGAAACTTACGCTTATTAGTCTATCGCTTATCCCGCTTTTATTGATTAGTACTTATATCTTTAAAGAGAGCGTAAAAAAAGCCTTTGATGAAACGCGTGTTGCGGTGGCAAACTTGAATACTTTTGTGCAGGAACATATAACAGGTATGAATGTCGTTCAACTCTTCAGCCAAGAGGAAAACGAGATGCGCAAATTCCAAGATATTAACCGTGAACATCGCCGCGCAAACCTCAAGGCGGTTATGTATTATTCTATTTATTTTCCTGTAGCTGAGGTAATAGCCGCAGGCGGTACAGGTTTATTGGTTTGGTATGGCGCGAAGGAAGTTTTACAAGATGAAATCTCTTTAGGCACCTTGATAGCCTTTATCATGTATATCTCCTTGTTTTTTCGCCCTATCCGAATGATTGCAGATAGGTTTAATACTATTCAATTAGGCATTGTAAGTACAAATAGGATTTTGAAATTATTGGATAACGATGAAATCATACCTAATACAGGCACTTTACAACCAACAGAATTAAAAGGGAAAGTAAAATTTGAGAATGTTTGGTTTGCCTATAATGACGAAAATTACATCTTGCGCGATATTTCTTTTGAAGTAAACGAAGGCGAAACTGTTGCTTTAGTCGGGGCTACAGGGGCAGGCAAGTCGTCTGTTATCAACCTTTTAAGTCGGTTTTACGAAATCAATAAAGGTAAAATCTACCTTGATGATAAGGATTTAATGGATTATGAATTGGGCTGGGTGCGCACACATATTGGCGTAGTGTTACAAGACGTATTTCTATTTTCTGATACTATTTTGAATAATATTACGCTTGGCAATCCTAATATTACCCTCGAACAAGTAAAAGAAGCCGCCACCTTAGTAGGCGCAGATAAGTTCATCGAAAAACTCGAAGGAAGTTATAACTATAACGTACAGGAAAGAGGCTCGACGCTCTCTGTAGGGCAGCGACAAATGATTTCGTTTGTGCGGGCTATGGTCTATAATCCCCGTATTATTGTGTTAGACGAAGCCACATCTTCTGTCGATACTGAAACGGAGGAACTTATTCAAGAAGCCATCACCAAACTCATGAAAGGCAGAACAGCCATTGTGATAGCGCACCGTTTATCTACTATTCGGGAGGCAGACAAGATATTGGTTTTGAACAAAGGCGAAGTAGTCGAACAAGGCACACACCAAGAGCTCTTAACCAAAGAAGACGGCTATTACGCCAGCCTTCACAAAATGCAATACAAAATGATGATTTAATTTTTTAGGACTTAAAATTTAATAAAGCAATACTTTTTATCCAAAACCACGCAGGGTAGGCAAGTTGTGAACTTGCCTGCCAACACCAAGCCTAGAACTACACTTTAACTTAATAGCAACAAATCACTCTACAAACCTACAGCGTATTGCCACTAACCATTAACCCTTAGCCATTGCTATAAAAATGGATTTAATAAAAAAATGGTTTATATGCTTGCTCATTTTCCTTTTTTCCTTGCCTGCCATAGCTCAAAATGCGTTCATTAAAAATGATAGTGTGGGCTTTATTGTCATTGGAAAAATAGAATTAGTCGGCAATCGCCAAACAAAACCACATATTATCAGGCGAGAACTTACCTTAAAAGAAGGCGACACACTTCGCTTGGCGAAGCGCGACTCGATACTTGCTCGAAATCGTGCTAACATATTCAATACCAATCTTTTCATTGTAGTAGAGCTAAAACTTTTAGCTTTACAAGACAATCAAGCCACACTCAAGATACGCTTAGAAGAGCGATGGTATTTGTTTCCTATTCCTCTTTTCGAGCTTTCTGACCGCAATTTTAATGAATGGTGGACAGTATATGGGCGCGACCTTAGCCGTACTAATTATGGCTTGCGTTTCCGAAAAGATAATTTTAGAGGTAGGCGCGAAACATTGGGCTTCATAACACAGTTTGGCTTTACGCAACGCTTTGGAATTGCCTACGAAAACCCTTATTTAACCAAAAACCAACGGCTCGGCATGAGTATTGGCGGTGGGTATGGGCAAAATAGAGCCATCGCTTATGCCACAGTAGATAATAAACTGGCTTTCCTCAAAAATGATAAGGGCAATGCACGTGAACGCTGGGATGTCAACCTTTCGTTGAGTTATCGCCCTGCTTTTTATGCTTTTCATGGCTTTAGTATCGGCTATCAAAACCTTTGGGTGGCAGATACGGTGGTAAAGTTAAGCCCAAACTATTATACAAAAGACAACAATAAATTGCGCTATGTGAGTGTCGGCTATAGTTTTCGTTACGACAAACGTGATGCACAAGCCTACCCTTTACGTGGGCATATCCTCAAGTTTTCCGTAGGTTACAAAGGCATCTTGCCTACCGATGGCATCAAACAAGCCGAAACTGCCATAGGATGGGGGCAATATATACCCCTTAGCAAACGTTGGTTTTGGGATTATCAACTTATTGGGCAACTTGCCTACAATCCAAACCCCAATTTTGCCAATAGCCTCGCAGTAGGCTATGGCGACCACGCTTTGCGCGGTTATGACTTGTACGTCATTACTACGCAGGCAAGTGCCATAGCCAAGCAAACCTTTAAATATCAATTGCTTAACACAATAAAAAACTGGAAGTTTATACCCATTGAACAGTTTCGAAAAATGCCATTAGCCATGTATGCTACCTTATATGCAGATGCAGGATACGCGCTTGACCGCTATTTTGCAGTCAATAACACCTTAAATAATAAGTTTTTATATGGTGTTGGTGTTGGTTTAGATATCGTAACATACTATAATAGTGTTATTCGCATGAATTATACCTTAAATCGGCTGGGGCAGGCAAGACTTTACTTGAATTTTACAACGGATTTATAGCAGGCTTTTATAAGTGGTATCTACTACTCAAAAAAACGCTTAAAAAAAATACTTGTAAATTCAAAAAAATGCTTACTTTTGCTTAGTAATTATGTTAGTGTGTAGAATATGCGATATTTATTTTCTTTCATGATTTTGCATATAAGTTGTATTGCCCTTTTGCAAGCTCAAAACAAGCAATTGGACAGCTTACATTACATTTATAAAAACTCACGCGAAGACACCAGTAAAATACTGATATTAACGGCTATTGCGCACGAATACCGCTACTTAAAGCCCGATAGCACACTTTCTATAGCTCAAAAAGCTCTCGCTTGGGCAGAAGAAAAGAACTTTGATAAAGGCATCGCTATCGCCTCTAATCGAATGGGCTTAGCCAATACCTCAAGAAACAACTATGTATTGGCACTAGAACAGCAAAAGAAAAGTCTTGCGCTGTTTGAGAAGTTATATAAAAAAAAGGAAATGGCGCAGACCTTGTATGAAATAGGCATCATTTATGACTATCAAGCCAACTATCCTGTCGCATTAACCTATTTTTTTAAGTCCCTGAAAATTAGAGAGGATATACAAGACAAACGAGGCATCGCAGCAAGTTTGAATAGCATTGGCATTATTTATCAAAATCAAAACGAAAATGAAAAAGCCCTTGCCTACTTCGAAAAAAGCTTTGCTATTAAAAAAAATATAGCTGATAATGCAGGTATGGCAACTACCTTAAATAACATGGCTATCATCTACAAAAAACAAAAAGATTACGCTAAAGCCTTAGATAGTTATGAAAAATCGCTTAAAATAAGACAAGAGGTACAAGATAAACGCCTTATAGCTGCAAGTCTAAATAATATAGCAACTCTTTACGAAGCTCAAGGAAAATACACCCTCGCATTAGATTATTACGAACAATCTATTCAATTAAAAAAAGAAATAAAAGATGATTGGGGCATGATATATTCCTTGAATGGATTAGCCACTATTTATCAAAAAAAACAAGCTTACTTAAAGAGCATCGAATATGGCGAACAAGCTATGCAAATAGCAACCGCACTTAATGCGCTGAAAGAAATGCGCGAAGTCAGTGAGGTATTATATAATTCCTATAAATTATGCAACAATTACCCTAAATCATTGGAGTATCATGAATTGTACAAAATAGTAAGCGACACTATTTTTAATATTGATAAATATAAAGCCATCGATAAATTAGAAACAAGAATTACTTTAGAAAAATTAGAAAAAGAGAGGCAAATAGCGGCTGAAAGCTATCAAAGGCAAATAGAAATAAGTAAAAAACAAGCCGAAGCAGACCGTTTATATAACCTTGCTAAACACGAAAGTAATCAAAGAAAAGCTGACGGCTTCCGAAATTTAGCCGATAAGGTGCAATTAGAAGCAAGAAGGCTGAGAGCAAATGAAGCTAAAATAAAGGCAGAAAATAAAGTATTTTCATTAGAAGCCCAAAAGCAAAAAGAAGAAAACGAATTTAGACAAACTATCATCTATTTTATTTTGCTTGGTTTGATTGGCATTGTTATATTTACTTTTTTTATTTTTCGTAGCAAACAACAAGAGAAAAAAGCCAATGATGAACTGCGATTTACGCTTGATATAGTCAATGAAAACAAAAAAGAAATAGAGCATAAAAATAAAGCCATTATGGATAGCATCAATTATGCAAAACGTATCCAAACGGCTATATTACCCTCAGATGATGATTTTAAAAATGCCTTGCCTTCGAGTTTTGTATTCTTTCAACCACGCGATATTGTAAGTGGTGATTTTTATTTCTTGGCGCAAAAAGAGCACAAGACTATCGTAGCGGCTGTTGATTGCACAGGGCATGGCGTGCCTGGCGCACTTATGAGCATGATGGGCAAGGAAATTATCGCTCAAATTATTGATAACTATAAAATTTATGAGGCAGATTTGATTCTAAATGAATTGCACAAAGGCGTTAGGAAAGCCCTTAAACAAGCCGATAACCGCAATCATGACGGTATGGATTTAGCCTTAGTGGTGATTGATAATCAACAACAGGAAGTCCAATTTGCAGGCGCAAAAAACCCCATTGTTTATATTCAAAATGGAGAGCTTTTTTATATAAAAGGTGATAAAGAGACTATAGGTGGGCAACAGCGCGAAAAAGACAGGGTATTTACACGGCATACCATTCCATTTAGCCAAGAAAGCGATACCATGATTTATTTATTTTCTGATGGCTTCCAAGACCAATTTGGGGGAGTTGCAAACAAAAAAATAAGCATAGCACGGTTGAAAGAACTATTCTTAAGCATACATCAACAACCTATGCTTGCACAACACAATGCCCTGAAGCAGTATTTTGCAACATGGGTGGCACAAAGTAATGCCAAACAAATTGATGATGTGTTAATATTAGGTATTTGCTTGCCTACCAAACTATAAATTATTATTTTTTGGTGTCAATCCTATTTTGCTCGCCTCCGCCAACATATAGGCGTAGCCTGCCTCATATTCATTGCTTATCAAACCATCGAGAATAGCTTCGCGGAGAGCTGTTTTGATGATACCCACTTCCTTGCACGGAGCAAGCCCAAATATTTCCATGATAAGTTCGCCTGTTATAACGGGTTGAAAATTACGGACTTGGTCGCGGGCTTCGATGTCTATCAGTTTTTGCTCGACTTTAGCAAAATTTAAGAGGTGCTTTTGAACTTTTGCGTAATTTTTAGAAGTAATATCGGCTTTACAGAGTTTCATAAGTGCGTCTGTGTCATCGCCTGCATCAAAAAGCAAGCGGCGCAAGGCTGCATCTGTAATGGTTTCTTTTACTAAGGCGATAGGGCGCAAATGAAGGCGCACTAATTTTTGGACAAAGCGCATTTCCTCGCCCATGGGCAGTCGGAATTTACGAAAAATTTGCGGAGTCATCTTTGCTCCTTTCTCCTCATGCCCGTGAAAAGTCCAGCCTACACGCTCATTAAAGCGTTTTGTGGCGGGTTTGGCTATATCATGCAAAATAGCAGCCCAACGCAGCCAAAGGTCAGCTGAAACTTGTGCCACATTGTCTAAAACTTGCAAGGTATGAAAAAAATTGTCCTTATGCCCCTTTCCTTCCTTCATTTCTGTACCCTGTAGCTCTACCATTTCAGGAAAAATCAGGTGCAATAATTCGCTATAGAACAGCAATTTGAAACCGTAAGAAGGGGGATTAGATACAATTATTTTGTTCAGCTCGTCTGTAATCCTTTCTTGCGAAATAATGCCAATCCGTTCTTTGTTGCGTTTGATAGCCTCGAATGTATCGGGTTCGATATCAAAGGTTAGTTGCGAGGCAAATCGAATTGCACGCATCATGCGTAACGGGTCGTCTGAAAATGTAATGTCTGGCTCTAAAGGTGTGCGTATAATCTTTCGTTTAAGGTCGTTCACACCATCAAAAGGGTCTAATAACGCTCCAAAATCTTGTTTATTTAGACTGATAGCCAGCGCATTGATGGTAAAATCTCGGCGTTTTTGGTCATCTTCGAGTGTACCATTTTCTACTATTGGGTTGCGAGAATCATGTTGGTAGGATTCACGTCTTGCCCCCACAAACTCAACTTGCCACTCCTGAAAAACAAGACTGGCTGTGCCAAAAGTCTTAAATATAACCACTTGAGGACGCTTTCCTGTGCGTTTGGCTATTACATCGGCTGTATTTTCAGCAAGGGCAATACCACTACCCACACATACAACATCTATGTCTTTACTGGGGCGATTGAGCAAGGTATTGCGTACATATCCGCCCACAATATAGCTATCAAGTCCGCTATTCTGGGCGGCTTCAGTCAAAATGGTGAGTATTTCAGTAGATTGGAGGAGAGAAGCAAACATGAGGTGGATTAAATAAACAAAAATAGGATAGCAAAACGGAAAAGTATTTATGAAGAAGGGGGATTAAAAGCACAAAAGACCATTATATTCCAAAATTCGGATTTAGTACTATGCTCCGTTTTCGCTAACCCTTACATGGTATGTCGTTTTTATTGGCTTAGTTTCAAAAGTCTAATGAGTTTAGGGCTTTGATGCTAAAATCAGTGTAAGACAACGATTCGTAAAATTTTGGATAGCGTTTCAGCATATAATCTTGTTCAATTTAAACGTCACAAGTTTATTGTTTTCTTCGCTTCTGTAGTGTACCTTTTAGGCTACACACACCGAAAAGAGTACGGTTACAGAATGTCATCTTATTAAATTTCCATTCCTTAGAAGATTCCGAAAGGCTGAAAAAGTAGGATAGTTTTAAACGCGTATGCCCATGAGCGTAATATCATCACGTTGAGGCGAGCCATTTTGAAATTCGTTAAGCATTTTTTCGAGTGCTTTTTGCTGTTCGGGAAGACTGCGAGAAGCGAACTCCTCCAATACTTTCTTCAGGCGCGGTGTACCAAATCGTTTGTTGGCATTATTCGCTTGGTCAGCAAAACCATCGCTGAACATATAAATGGCCTTCAATTCTTTGGTATCAAATTGATGTTGATCGAAGACCTGCTCGTATGGAGTTAATCCGGCAATAGCAGTTTTGGTAGCTTTAATTTCTTTGAATTCACCATTCTTATAGAACAAATATAACGGACGGTAAGCGCCGGCATAAGTTAAAGTTGTGCCCTGGATCTTACATAAAGCGATATCACAACCAT
>JAYTNK010000487.1:0-2648 GCA_043748375.1 Cytophagales bacterium | reverse complement strand
GAACTTATTAAAAATATTGAAGGGCATAAAGACGCGGTGAACACAGTCGCTTTTACAACCGACAGCAAGTTTTTATTGAGTGGGGGTGAGGATAATGCCCTCAAGATGTGGGACGCAGTAACAGGCGAACCCGTAAAAGACCTTCCAGGACACGACAATCCTGTGCGGGCTATCGCGGTAAGCAAGGACGGCAAAACGATATTCTCCGCAGGCTTCGATAAAAAAATCCTAATGTGGAAAATGGAATAGCCTTTTTTAGAACGCTAATAAATATTATGCCGTTGAGAGTGTTTAGAAAAACCTGCTTTTTGACCCAATAGCCAGCCTATTTTCTAAACACTCCACAATGGTAAAAAATATTCTAATTCTTAGAAAGTTAAGTATAGATTTTTTTGCTCCCCACGATTAAAATCGTGGTTTGGTTTCCGTATAAATTATAGAAGAAAAACCATTATAATTAGGTATGGCTACTTGTTTTTACAAAATACTTTTTGGAATTGTTTTATTTACCTTGCCTACCTATGTAACTTCACAAAAGCTGAAAACACAACAGACCAAGCTTTTTTATATAGATAGTTTGAAAAAAGCCTTTGTAAAAACAGAGAAAACAGATGATTTATTGAAAATTATCAGGGCTTCTATCTATATACTACAAGGAAATAAACTAGACTATCTAGAAAGCACAGAAGTATTGCAGTTTTTTTTATTAAAAGTAAAAGAAAAAGAAAAAAAAGAGGCTTTATTACCTTATCTACACAATGGATTAGGTTCTATATACGAGCCTAATCAAAACTCAAAATTGCTGGCTACTGATTATCTACTAGGTTCTTTAGAAGCTATTAAAAAACTTGGGGACGCGGAATGGCTGGGAATCACCTATCAACAATTGGGTTCGTTAATGTACGAAATAGGAGATTTTAAAAGCGCGCTTTGCTACTTTGCTATAGCCGAGAAAAATATATCCGCATTGTCCTTACCAAAAACAGTTCGTACCACCAGTATATACAATACATACGCTCTAACCTTGCAAAAATCGGCTAAAATGGACAGCGCGATGATTTATTATGAAAAAGCCTTGCAATACGCAGAAGAAATAAAAGATACTATTTGGATAGGTTTACTGAGCGGGAATATAGGTGTTATGTATTATGAACAGAAGCGATACGAGGAAGCTCGCTCTGCCCTTGAGAAAGATGTGGAAATTAGCCTTCATTATGCTTTGAATACCAACGCGGTTATTTCTTTGTCTGATATTGTTAAAGTATATATTGGGCAAAAAAAGGTAGGCGAGGCAAAAAAAATACTGGCTAAATCTGTAGAAATACTTAAAAAAATAGCCTATAACTCGATAGATTTACCTGCCTATATTCATCATTATGAAGCATCAATGTTGTATTATGAAGCTGTAAACGATTTTCAACAAGCCTTTGCCTATCAAACAAAATATAGACAGACTGAAAACGCCTACAGGAAATATACCAAAGACATCGAAGTACAACGCATAAAAATTGGATATAATTATGAAACGACACAGCAAAATGTAACCAAACTTACCAAGCAGAATAAAAACCAGCAAATATATTTATACCTTATTGGTCTTACTTTGATAATGCTTATAGTGTTGTTGATAATAATCACCCAGCGTTTTTATGAGAAAAAAACCTGGTTGCGTAAACTCAAAATACAACATACACAAATCAATGAAATCAATATTATGCTTTTAGAAAGTACCGTTCAAAGTGCTACTCAAGCAACCATGATTGAAGAGAAAAATAAAGCATTGCAGGCAAGCAATTTGAGCAAAGATAAAATATTTGCACTTGTATCACATGACTTGCGCAATCCCTTGGGTTCGCTCATAGGCATTATAGAACTATTGAAAAGTAATGACTTATCTATAGAAGAATTGCAAGAAATCGTGCCTACTATTGAAGCTAATTTAAGCACAGCATTTAATTTATCAGAAGAGGTTTTATATTGGGCATCAGTGCAAATGAAAGGTGGCAGAATAAATGCTACGCATTTTAATCCCATAGATATTATTCAAGCTACCATAAATAGTTTTGAAGCAAGTGCCTATAAAAAAAGCGTTAAACTTGTAATAGGGCAACTATCAAGTGCCGAAATGGTACACGCAGATGAAAATATGGTAAAAGCCGTTATCCGAAATTTGGTCGCAAACGCACTGAAGTTTTGCCACGCTGATGCATTCATTACAATTTTTACAGAAACGGCGATACCCAATTTTGTAACCTTTGTAGTAAAAGATACAGGAATAGGTATCAAAACCGAACATTTACCCTATATATTGCAAGATGAGCCTTTTAGTACAAAAGGGACAGCAGGCGAAAAAGGGACAGGCTTCGGCTTGATGTTATGCAAGGATTTTGTAACCCAAAATGGTGGTAAAATTTGGGTGGAGAGTGTTTGGGGTGAAGGGACGTTATTTTATTTTACCTTGCCTACAGCCATGCTACTACAAACTACTGAAAAAACATTTTTATAATAGAGGTTGTTTAGTTGAATTTTTCGGCAGTAAAAAATGCGTGTTTTGACGTGAAATGAGGCAGATTTTGCAGTCGTAGCAGGTCGCTACAACGAAAAATCTAACGAAATTACAACCCAAAAGACGTTTTTTAACAACAGAT
>JAYTNK010000486.1:0-3092 GCA_043748375.1 Cytophagales bacterium | reverse complement strand
GTGGCAGTTGTATTTGGTATTGACTGGCTTTTGGTGGGCATCAACTTCCGTACTATAGAAGCTGGTTTGTTGGTAGCAGGCTGTATGGCGGTTATCAATATGTTCATTAAGCCTATTATTCAGACACTTGCCTTCCCTGTAACGCTTATGACGCTTGGGCTGTTTCCGTTATTGCTGAACACCATTTTTGTATTGGTAGTGGCGAGCTATGTAAAAGACTTTACGATAGTAGGCGATATGCTATTTCGGTTTGGCTGGGCATTTGCTTTCGGGCTTTTGCTTACAATCACGACTGTTATCGTGGAACAAATTACAGGTTGGAATATGCCCAATTAAAGCAGCTTTTTAAATAGACTTCTTGCGAAAGTCTAAAAATGGTTGAGAAAGACCTATTCCCCCTTGATTCCTATGACATTTCCAAATTCTCTTTGCTATTTTTTTTGCTAATTTTTGCTTTTTTGGGTTTTCGTATTTTTCAAACTCAACCATACGGTGTTTAGAAAAGTGGGTGTAATTTTGTTCTATAGCTACACTTTTCTATCCATTTGGGTTAAAGTGCAGGCAAGGATGATATTTTACGCACGTTTTTCTACTGTGCTTTTCGACAACAACAGACAGCCTTTACATGAGGCTATTGGTTAGCGAAAAATTGGGTAGTGAAGGGTAGGTATAGAACAAAATTACGCTCAATTCTCGGAAACATCCAGCAACGGCACAAAAGTAGAAACTAGCAACCCACGTATAAGAAAATTTTTTATGGTTTATTGCGTTCAAGTTATTGAAAATTAACCCTTACTTTATATGGAACAATCAAAGAATAGTTCAGCATTTTATTTTTTAGCTTGGGCATCTTTTGTCATATCTTTTGCAGGCGTGGGCTTAGGGTTGGCATTTATGGAAGCCGTTTGGTCTGTAAAGGCTTTTTTTGGTATGTCTTATCTTTTTTCAGTTTCTTCATGCTTTATGGTGGCAAAGGTAGTGCGCGACAAACAAGAAGAGGAATCGCTCATCAGCAAAGTAGAAAAAGCTAAAACCCAACAGCTTATTAACAAATATGTAGAGCCTAATAACTAATAATAGTGCAATATAAAATCACCTATTAAACTTTACCTTCGATACATATCTTCGCCTTTTCAGGTGTTCTAAAAATGAATGGCAAATTTTAATTTTAACTCAAACTATCCATCATTCATTTTTCGACACCTGAAAAAGAATAGCCTAAGCGCGGGTTTTCAGGTGTCGAAAAACGCTGAAATAAAAATATCTGTGGATAGATAAACTCGACAGCGTTTTTAGAACACCTGAAAAGGCAAAAAATACGCGAAAAAGGAGGTTATGCATGGGTAAAAGTACACGATTATTCTGCATCGACCTTATTTGATAAGTTAATGAGTGAGTGAATGGTGGGGTTGCTATTTATTACTGTTGGCAAAATTTTGCATTATCCACGCAAAACAAGCATCATCAATTATGAAATCTTACAACACCTGAAAGAGTGGAAAGAGGAAAACGATAAATCTTCAGCAAAATAACTTTTACACCATTGTCCGTGTCCACAAGCAATCTTTTTTGTGATTCGTGTTCCCAAGAGCCACTATTTTTAAAAGCTAACTACCAAAAAATATGAAAATCAAACAACTCAATATTGAAAACTATCGTGGCTTCGAGCAGGCAAGTATTACCTTTCCTGATAACAACTTAGCTGTTTTCATTGGTACGAATGGGGCAGGCAAGACGAGTGTGTTGGATTTGGTGGCAAATCTTTGTGCTGATTTTTTAGCTTATGCAAGCGCAAGTTTTATACGAATAGAAGATGGTGCGGAGAAAAAAGAGGGGGAAAGAAACAGCTATATCAAAATATTTCACCCTTTTCGTATTTCGGAGAGAGATATTAACATTCATAACAATACTATTCAAACTGTTAATAACTTGGAACTTAAATTCCAAGAACTAGATAAGGTAACAATCAATACACGCGTAGCCTTGGTTCGAGACAGATTTAGAAAAATCACATCTGTGGATTTGCACAATCAGCCCAATTTAATTTTTGAAGTAGGGCTTAATAAAAAAATAAATATCAATCTCCCCATATTTGCTTACTATTCTATTTATTCCAATAGAAGCAGAGTTGGCATAAGAGGAAACAAAATTGTGAACGAATATATTTATGAAGATTTGGAAGGCACGACGACAGATGATAATGTTCTAAAACATTGGTTCAAAGAAGAGGAGGATTCTGAAAACCGAGAAAAAGTACGAAGACAAGACTTGCAATTTACAAACAACAGACTTGAAGTATTAAGGCTAGCTTTAGAAATATTTTTTGGAAAAATAGAAAACACTACATTTCAAAAATTAAGAGTTTTTGAGCGAGAACGGACTACCTTTTCATTTAATAAGACATTTGTACAGATAAGTTTGGTTGTAGATAAAAATGGGAAAACTTTTGAAATAGATAGCCTTTCTTCAGGCGAAAAATCGTTGATGATGTTAGTGGCTGATATTGCGAGGCGATTGTCTATAGCCAATCCTGCGTTCTCGCCTGCCGAAGCCTTGCAAAAAGGCGAAGGCGTGGTTTTAATAGATGAAATAGAGCAACACTTGCACCCACGTTGGCAACGTTTAGTCTTGCCTGCCCTGCAAGCCACTTTTCCGAATGTACATTTTATCGCTACCACACACTCGCCTCAAGTAGTAAGCAGTGTGCCACGTGAAAGTGTTTTTATTTTGGATAATTTCCAAATCAAAGATTACAAACCTTATACACAAGGGCGCGACAGCAATGCTATTTTGCAAGATATATTTGGAGTGGAAAAATACACACCTCATTACAAGGAACTTATAGAAAAATTATACAATTTGATTGATGCAGAGAAAGCAAAAGAGGCAAAAGCTCTTTTGCAAGAACTTACCCTAGATTGGGGAGAAGGGGATTATGAGGTAAAACGCGCTCAAATGTATATCGAAGACTTTTTGTAAACTACCCACAACCGTATGAAATACATCAAAAAATCTAAAAAAGAGCCTCAAGTCCTTACAGAAGCCAAAGCTGGAGGTGGCAATTATGATTCTTTGCGCAAAACAACTATCCA
>JAYTNK010000485.1:0-6017 GCA_043748375.1 Cytophagales bacterium | reverse complement strand
CATTTTCGATACTTAAAATAGCCTGGTGAGAAGTATAATTAGGGGAGGTAGAAATCAATACGTTATAGGTGCTTGAAATAAGCATTATATTTTTAACATTAAAATTCTCTTTGTAGGCGATTATTTGCGTCTGCATTTCGGCTCTTGCCATTTCAAATGCTATTTTATCCTTTTCAAGCAAAGAAGTAAGTATCTCCACATTGCGGACTATACCTGGTGTTTGCGCTAATATTTGCGTATTTTTAAGTTCGTTATTAACATATTCGTTAATTTGATTAATTTGTCGGTCTGAAATTGCCTGTAGTTTATTTTCTAATTCTGTTGCCAAAGCCTCTTTTACGTAGGTGTAAGCAACCCATACCAAAGAAATAGTTGTAGGCAGCTGTATAATCAAAAAGACTAACAGTAATTGAGCAGAAATAGCAAGTTTCGATAAAAATTTTATTTTCATGGTATTGGTATATTGAAAAATATAAGAGAGTGGTATCAAAATAAGATAACATTTTGTAACGCTAAAAAACAATACTATCTGTTCAGATAGCCACTTTATTTAATAACTGTTCCTTATTTATTTTTTGTATCTATTTTCTTCTCGAGATTAGCCCAATTTCCACCCCAGCCTTCATATAGCTTATTCAAAAAGCTATTCCAATTTTCGCGTTTGCGCGAATTGGGGTAAGGAATAGGTTTAATGGGCTTGTTTGAACTCCATACAATATCCACCTGCCCATCTATTTTAAACTTGCCTATATGCACCGTTTTCCAAATATGTTGATTTTCTGCATCAATATACACCAAACCGCCAGGAGCCATAAAACTTTGGTTAGGCAAGTTTTTGCGTACTTCATTTACTTGATCTGTACCTGTTTTGCGCACAGTTTGCGCCCAAAGATTCACGCTGATGTAACCTGCTTCAATAGGGTCGTCTGTTACCATATCTGCTCCAAATCTTTTCTGGTAATTAGTTACAAAAATTTTATTTTCTTCTGTATCAACGCTTTGAAAATAATTCCAAGTGGTATATTCGCCTTCCATTGTTTTTTTGTCTAAACTCCGCAATTCATCTTCTGCAATGCTAAAAGAAAAAGTAGGTATTTTATTGGTGGTAATTCCTGCTTGGCGTAATTGCTTAAAAAATTCTATATTCGTATCACCATTGATATTATTCATAATTACATCGGGTCTTGTTTTCTTAATTTGTTCCACAGCTTGTGCTACATCTTTGCTACCCAAAAGTATATATTCATCACCTACAACTTCCCCTCCGAGTTGCTTTATTAAATCTTGCATGATAGCTGAAGCAGTTCTTGGAAATACATAATCTGACCCTACAATAAAAAAACGCTTGCCAATGTTGTCAAAAGCCCATTTAGTAGCAGGTATAATTTGTTGATTAGGCGCAGCACCCGTATAAACAATATTAGGCGATTGCTCCAACCCTTCATATTGCACAGGGTAAAAAAGCAAATGTTTATGTTTTTCAAATATAGGCTTAACGGTTTTCCTGCTTGCAGAAGTCCAACAACCGAATACAACACTTACTTTTTCTTGTGTAATAAGTCTTTCAGCTTCTTGAGCGAAATGCGCCCAATCTGATTTGCCATCTACGATAATCGGCTCTATTTTCCTACCCAAAAGTCCACCTTTTTGATTGATTTCTTCTATGGCCATAAGTGCAGCATTGGCAACGGCTTTTTCGCTGATAGCCATAGTGCCACTCAAAGAATGTAAAATACCAACTTTTATAGTAGGCTTTTTAGCATTACAAGCACACAAAAAAGCAATAAATAAATATAACGCTTTGTATTTCAGCATTTTCAATTTGTTTGATAAAAGTGTGTGCAAAATTACGCTAAAAAACTGACACAAAGTTTTTTTAAGATTATTCCTTTATTTTTTATTTGCAAATAGAAATAAACACGTTTTTGATGGGTGAATATACCTCACATCAAAAAGAAAAGCAACAATAAATTTGCCAATTTTACAAACATTATTTATTTTTTTATTTAAAACAGTCTAAATAACGTTGATAGAAAACCACTTTCTAAGAACTACTATTTGTTAAAAGCCAATACCAAAACGCAAGCCTGTATTCACTTGTTTATTGGACTGAAACGCCATAACCCAATCTACACGCAATAGCTTGAAAATGTGTTCGATGCCTACACCGAGTTCCCAATACTGCCCTACTGCGGGTGTATAAAGGAAGTTAGCACTTACGACTTCCTGCCATTTTAGTTTGCGGATAAGAGGGATTCCGTTCAAGAAAAAGCCGTTAAAATGGTGTTCGTAGTGCGCTTTCAAGTATTGATTTTTGGTGCTATAGCTGTAGTAATCTAACAAATGATACTGCCTGATGTCTTGCCTGCCAAACAGAGTCTGATTGCCCAAGAAGTGCCTGTAGTCTATAAATTGCATCTGTTTGGTATTCAAAAACTTGCCTGCCTCTACTTCCCATTCGCTCTCGCCTACCAAGCCTAAATTCCAGCTATCATTCAGCATCAAAAACAAGAAGTCATAATTTACGGTACTTCCTGCCCATGCCAACCCTTTGCGGTAGTTCAGGCGAATAGTTGGGTATTTTGATTCGACTGTATAAGTATATTCAGGGTAAACTGCATATTTTTGTCCAAAATTTATAGTAAGTATTAAACCCAAAACTGCTGCTTTGTGGTTTACAAAGGCTGTTTCATTGGTTTCGGTATTGGTAGGTGTGTTAGCTGTAAAATCTCTATTCGTTACATCATATATTTTGTAGTTTGCTTTATTTTCCATGGGTTTTCGGTTGTTCCATTCTAAAGAACCATTTAGGCGGAAGCCTTTGATAATTCTATGCCCATATCCTATATTAAAATAGGTTTTTTCATACATTTTCAAGAAGTTTTGCTCCGTAAATAACGTATAAACCGTATTTGCAAAGGGTTTAATAGCCACTTGCCTACCTATTTGCTCTACATATTGCCCACCCGAAAAAGAGAAGTATTGCCATTTTTTGGGATTAAAATAATAACTCCCTTCCATTTTAATTTGTAAGCGTTGGTTTACAAAACCATATCGAATGGTTGGACTAATCGTAAAATTTTTACGGTTATCTTCCCCAAAACCTTTGCGCAGGGTAGGCGAGAATTCCAACACAAGCCCTTCTAAAGTATTATATTGGGCGGTGGTAGGCAAGGCATCAAAGGCAACCGTGAGCTTTCGGTATGTATTTCTGAATGTATATCCCCGCCAAAGTAAATTTAATAGGCGAAATTTATTGCGTTTTTTATCTACTGAATCCTTATAAACCCTTGTTTCTTTTATGATACCTATACTATCTTTCAGTTTATAATCGCGCCTTTCAGTTGCTGTAAGCGGAATGGGGCGGATAGCGTTCCAATGAGTAGTATCACGTTTATTAGATTCTTTTTCTACTACAAAAACCTCTTGTGTAAAATGCTTTTTGGGAAAAGCAGGCTCAAGCGTAGGAGGCGAATAGACAAAAATCATATTGCCGTTGCCTTTAAATCCAAAGGCATTAAATTCAAAATATGCCTTTTGCGTAAGTGGAAACCATATATCTGTGCCTTTTATGGGCGCGTACACTTGTTGTACAGCGGCTGAGTCGACAAATTCTACCTGCCCTTTACGCATCATCAACTCGGCACTATGAATACGCCAACTGCCCTCTATAATATACAAATAGCCACCGTATGCAGGGGCAGACTTTCGCTTGGGTATGAGTTGGATTTTGTTTACCAAAGCACCATCATGGTAAAATGCGCCCATAAGCCTGTAGCGATAGTAGGCAAGTGCGTTTGACGCGATAGGCGAAACGACACCACGCTCGGTCATATCTTCGCCTGTAATGTTTTCATATAAGTTGAGCCAAGCTTGCGAGGCTTGGTTAAAACTAAAAGCACGACTGTTGCCGCTTACTTTAGAGGAAATGAGTCTTTCAAAATATTTATCGGGTTGTTTAAAACTAAGCTCTGACAAGGATTCGGAGAAATAAACCACACCCGTATCAAGTTGTATGCTCTGCCCCATGAAGCTACTCGGCTTTTTGTTCAAGCGTTGATGGCTTTTGATGTACGCCTGAGTTTGATAGCTTTTAATCTCTTCTTTCAAATAGTACTTGCGTTTTGCTTGTGCTTGTTTGATGATAGCATACGCGGGGTCGCGATCTTGCACTGCCAATTCGACTTCTTCCAAAGTAAGTTCTTCAGAGTCGAGGCTTATATCAAGCAATATATCCTCCTCAGCGAGTATTATTTCAAAAGATTTCATTTTGAAACCGATATATTGGCACACAATTGTATGCTTGCCTGCAGGCAAGGGCAAAATGTAGTCGCCTTGTTCATTGGCAGTGCTGCCCGTTCCCGATTCTTTTGCATATACTGTAGCAAAAGGCAAGCCTTCCCCATCAGGATTCGTAATTTTGCCGCGTATCTTCAGGGCATACAAAGGTGATGTAACACACAATAAACTAATATACAACAAAAAGATTTTTTTCATAACGGGTTATATTTTCGCAAAAATACAACTTTTTAAGTGTTATTAAAAAACTGTTTTTGAATTAGGGAATTCCATATAAAAAGTAGTGCCTTTGCCTTTTACCGACTCAAGCTCCACTTTGCCTTTCAGTTTTTGGATAGTTTCTTTTACAATATACAAGCCAAGTCCAGAGCCTGTACGCTCATCTGTAGCTCGATAAAACATATCAAACACGTGCAACAAATGGTCCTGCCCAATACCCATGCCATTATCTTCTACGCTCAAAATAGCTTTTTTGTCATCGACATCAATTCGTACATAAATATACGGCTCTATCTTTTTCATATCCGCGTACCGAATAGCATTTGAAATAAGATTATTAAAAATAACGCTTAGGCGTTTATCATCTGAATAAAAATCTCCACCTACGATGCTTACACGCTTGGTGATTTTCTCTGAATTTTCCATGAATGAATATTGCATAAATGTTTCATTCAACAAGTGTTCAAAATCCACTTTTGCTTCTCGTACAGGCACTCGTGTATTTTTTGAATAATCCAAAATATCTTGGATAAAATTGTCTAAACGGTGCATACACGCCTCCATCAAGTCTAAATATTCCACTGATTGCTCCATTTCGCCTGAGAGGCGACAGAGATTGACCAAACCCAATGCAGAGGCGATAGGCGCGCGCAAGTCATGCGAAACGCTATACACAAAGCGGTCAAGCTCTGTATTTGTTTTCCGCAATTCTTCATTTGACTCGCCTAATATTTGGTTGGTTTGCGTTAATTCCTCTTCGCTCAGCGCAAGCTCTTGCTCACGTTGTGCTAAGGCTTCATTGAGTTTTTGTGCATTGCCAAGCGCAGCGCGCAATATACTTTCTGTGCGCTTCTGCCCTGTAATATCCATCATCAAGCCATTGTATTGTATAGCACCATCAATTTGCACAAAAGGGATAGCGTGTATATACAACCAAATAGTTTCATTATATCGGTTAAAAAACCTAAATTCTCCCTTGAAAGTGCGGCTTGTGCGATAAGCTCGCTTCTGTAAGGCTACAAATTCAGACAAGTCGTCTCCATGAATACGGCTGTGCAATAATGCCGAATTTCCTAAAATTGCCTCTTCCGAAAAACCTAATATACTGGATATATTTGAGCTAATAAATAAGTACTTCGCTTGTTTTTCTTTGGAGATTTCCATTTGGAAAATAGCCGCATATTTCAAGGTTTCATGAATAGTACTCATGCGGATTTCGTTTTGGCGAATCTGCTCCTCTGCTTTTTTGCGTGCCGTAATATCAATTGTAACACCATTAAAAATAATCTCGCCTGTAGCCTGTACATCAGGCACAGAGATAACCTGTAGCCAAAGCAGTTCGCCATTGCGTTTGTATTGGCGAAACTCTGCCTTGAAAGTTTTAAGTTCACGCAGGGCATCTTCCTCCGTCTTGCGTACATAAAGCAAATCGTCAGGGTGAATATGTTGATAGAGCAAGTCACGATTTTGCATCAATTCATCAGCCGAAATGCCATACA
>JAYTNK010000484.1:0-12949 GCA_043748375.1 Cytophagales bacterium | reverse complement strand
CTTACATTTTTGAAAAAAAAACAGCTATATTCGTAAAAAAAAGGATAGCTTTTTTTGCAAATAAGCTATCTTTGCAAAAAAAAAGGATAGCTTTTTTGTAAAAAGCTATCCTTGCAAAAAAAGCTCTCCATGAAACCACAAGACCAACGCATATTCGACCTCATTGAGCGCGAACGCGTCCGCCAAACACATGGCATCGAATTGATAGCCTCCGAAAACTTTGTTTCTGACCAAGTAATGCGCGCTATGGGTAGTGTACTTACGAACAAATACGCGGAAGGACTACCCAATAAACGCTATTATGGCGGTTGTGAAGTAGTTGATGAAATTGAACAATTAGCCATAGACCGCGCCAAAGAGCTTTTTAAAGCTACTTGGGTAAATGTGCAGCCACACTCTGGCGCACAAGCCAACGCAGCGGTAATGCTCGCTTTGCTACAAGCAGGTGATAAAATTTTGGGCTTTGACCTTTCCCATGGCGGACACCTCACACATGGCTCGCCTGTCAATTTTTCAGGCAAGCTCTATAAACCGTCTTTTTATGGTGTAGAGCGCGAAACAGGGCTAATTGATTGGGATAAAGTAGCAGAAACTGCCCAACGCGAAAAGCCTAAGTTGTTAATTTGCGGCGCGTCTGCCTATTCGCGTGATTGGGATTATGCTCGTTTACGCGAAATTGCGAATAGTGTAGGTGCATTGCTTATGGCTGATATTGCACACCCTGCAGGGCTTATTGCTACAGGTTTGTTGAATGACCCACTTGAGCATTGCCATGTGGTTACAACTACTACCCACAAAACGCTTCGTGGACCTCGCGGCGGCATGATTATGCTTCGCCACGATATAGAAAATCCTTACGGCATCACCAATCCCAAAGGACAACTGCGTATGCTTTCTGAATTATTGGATTCTGCTGTATTTCCTGGTACTCAAGGTGGACCCTTGGAACACGTTATCGCGGCAAAAGCTATTGCTTACGGAGAGGCATTGGATAGTTCGTTTCTTGAATATGGTAAAACGGTGTGTGCCAACGCGCAAGCACTTGCTAAAGAAATGGTAGGTTTGGGTTACCAAATTATTTCGGGCGGAACTGATAATCACTTGATGCTCATTGATTTGAGAAGCAAAAATCTTACAGGCAAACTTGCTCAAGAAACGCTTATCAAAGCGGATATTACGATTAACAAAAATGCGGTGCCTTTTGATGACAAATCGCCTTTTGTAACATCTGGTATGCGTTTAGGCACTTCTGCCCTTACTACGCGTGGCTTAAAACCTACCGATATGGCAAAATTAGCGCATTGGATTGACACAGCTTTGATGAAACATGACGACTTGCCTACCCTACAGGCAGTAAAAGGCGAAATCAATGCCTTTATGCAAGAATTTCCTTTGTTTGCTTGGTAAAAAACAACTTTGGCGAAGTTTCCATGCTTCGCCAAAGTTATTTTTAGGTTAATTCTACCAACTTAAAACCTTGCCCATGCACGTTCATAATTTGTAATTTATCATCTTGACTAAGCAGGCGGCGAAGTTTAGTTATATAAACGTCCATACTGCGGGCATTGTAATAACTATCATCGCCCCAAATTTGCTTAAGAGCAAACTTGCGGTCAAGGACTTGGTTTTTATGTTGTAACAACATTTTGAGCAAGTCAGATTCTTTGGATGTAAGTTTTTGTTCACTTTCGCCTAATATCAGCTTTTGGCTATCCAATCCAAATACATACTTGCCTACCGATATAGTTTGGCTAATGTTTTCAGGTGGGGTAGGCGAGGCGGTGCGTCTTAAAATAGCTTCCATGCGTAAAAGTAACTCTTCCATACGAAAGGGCTTTGTCATGTAATCGTCTGCCCCTATTTTTAGCCCATGAATGGTATCCTCCTTCAGTGATTTTGCGGTAAGGAAAATAATAGGAATGTGTTTATTGGCTTCGCGTACTTTTTCGGCAAGCGAAAAACCATCAAGTTTAGGCAACATTACATCAAATATGCAAAAATCAAAACCTGTAGCTTGGTAGCCCATCCAGCCCGTTTCGCCATCGCGGTACAAAGTGGCGGCATAGCCTTTGGCATCTAAGTATTCTTTGAGGATAGTCCCCAGATTGTGGTCATCTTCCACCAATAAGACTTTTAGCATGAAGTAGGTTATTGAAAATAAGTGAGTTATGGGTTGGGTAGGCAAGTTTAAAACCTTGTCTAACTATGTAATACGCCGTCTTTTTTCAGCATAGTAATCATGGTAAGATTACTTTCTACAAGACTATCAGGCATAAAAATAAATTTCTTGTCGTAAATTTTCCCCTCTACATAATAACTTATCCAATATTCATTGCAGAGATGGAACAAGGCAGGGTCTATCAGCTCAATGCGCAAAAAACTATTCTCATCTATCTGAGAAATATGTTGACGAAGAGTGGAAGTTTGTTGTTTGTCTTCTTTTTTTGTATCTTTGGGGCTGTATCCTGTAGAGGCTACCAAAATGTCGTGAAGGGGATATGTATTGTTATTCAACAAATATACTTCCCATTCATATTGATGAAGTTCATTTAATTGACGCGTTATAGCGACTTTCACGCCTTCCACTGAAGGAAATTCTATATCTTTTCGCATATTTTAAAGTGATGAGGTGGTGGAATAGTGAGGTATTAAGGTAGCGTTCTTTTAACTTTTCAACTTTCGTCTTTTAACTTTCATCTGCAAATATCGTTCATTTTTCCGTTCCACCAAATTGAAAGCACTACTTTTTACACTATGTTTTTGGGCAAGCTGTGGCTTGCCTGCCACTGCGCAAAGTTATTGGGCAAAGGAGTACTTCCAGCGCGGTGAGCTTGAGTTATACTTGGGCGACTATAAACAAGCTATTATACAATATGACCTTGCTATTGGCGTGTGGTCATCATACGCAGAAGCCTATTTTTCGCGTGGACGCGTTTATTTATTGATGAAAGACCTCAATAAAGCCGCTCAAGACTTTCATCGCGTTACCCTTTTGCAACCACAGAAAGCTAATGCCTATTTTTATTTGGGTGCGGTCTTTCATGAAAACCAAGAACTTGAACACGCTATTACGCATTATTCGCAAGCCTTAGATTTAGACACAATGTTTGCAATAGCCTACAATTATCGCGCAGAAGCCTATCGCCTTCAAGGGCTAAGTGCCTTATCTATAAGGGATTATCAAAAAGCTATTCAATATGGAGGCAAGGAAGCTCCCCTTTATTTTGGACGCGGGAAGTGTAATCTCTCCCTCCAAAAACCGCAAGAAGCAGCGCAAGATTTTACGCAAGCGATAGCCTTAGAGCCACGCAAGATGTTGTATTACCAATATCGTTTGGAGGCAAGTTTTTTAGCAAATGATTACACACAAACGGCTGAAGATATTGAATATATCCTAAAAATAAAAGGAGATAGTACAGAACAATCATACAAATCGTTGTTAGTTTTTTGCTACCTCAAAGCGAAAGACTGGCAGAAAGGAGTGCAGGCTATGGAACGCTTGCCTGCCCAAGACAAGCAAACTGCGCAATTTTATGTTACGCGCGGAAATTGTTATTACGAATTGAGAGAAACCGAAAAAGCCTTGCAAGATTATCAAAGCCTACTTGCGCTTACGCCTGACAGTCTTGCCTACCGTCGAAAATGTGTGATGATGTATTTTGGAGGCAAGGACTACGAAAATACTATCGTGCAGGCAAGTCATTATTTGAAAAGCAATCCAAAAGATGCCGAAATTTGGTATTGGCGTGGGCTTTCTCATTTTTTGCTGAAGCATGAAGCAAGTTTCAAACCCGACCTCGCTGAAGCACAAAAATTGGGTTATAAGCGCGAGGACATGGATTTAAGGGTACAGCCTTTTGTGAAAAAGAAAAGGAAAAAGTAATTTTTGGTTTAGATAACCGCCGAAGTTGCAGGCGGTTATTTATTATAAACTAACTCTACCTCGAAAGAATTATCATTTCCTTCATATAATTTTTCGAATACGGTTCTGCTTAACCGAAAATTGTTGGTTTTTCCTATAATTTGCACGACCACCTCTTTTTGGTTGTCCATATTTTTTACCAATATGATGCTGTTGGCAGGCAAGGTAGGGTGCGTGGCAAAGTAGGGTTGTTTACTTGTTTCGCGTGATAAGAACGCTTGCCTATTTTCCACCATGCTACCATTTACCTCTTGGATAATGGATCCGTCCATTTGTACTCTCTGTACATCTTTCCCCTCTAAACAGGCTTTAATAAAACTAAAAGCGTCTGCTTTATTCATTATCTTTTCACCTATACTGTTTATTTCTGCTAAAGAACGTGCTGCGCCATTGCCCGAAAAGGGGAATACCATATAAACTACTCCATCATCTTGCCCACCTGCGCGCGGATCTGCCTTGATTCCAAGTTTTTCTGCCAAATAAATAGAACCTTCGCCCAATTTATTATTTCGACCTACATCTCCAAAAATGGCATAACAACCTTTTTTAGTTTGGCGGTTGTAAACATAGCCTATATCCCCTTTTTGCGTATTTGTGCTACGCATTACTTGTGGATTTAAGACAAAATAAGGGATTTTCTCCGCATCTATGTAGCGTTGCGGACTTTCATCGGGATAACCGCGATATACTGTGGCGGTCATAGAAATGTAATAGCCTGGATAGGGGTCATTTTGTTTTTGAACAAGTGGATTTCCGCTCGTTTCCTTGTTATCTGTAACCAATGCCCACCAATTGCCTTGCCTACCTGCATACTCTAATTTGTCTAATCCTTTATCTTGTGGGTGATAAGCCCGTGGCGAGCCATCTGCGTCTATCGCCATTTTGCTTTCAAAAAAGTAAAAAGACTTACTTTCACTCCATTCATATAAAGTCACGCCTGCCACTTTGTCAAAGGGTTCGGGTAAACAATTTATAGTGGGTTTAGTTTGCGCCATAACTTGAATGTTGCATAGGATTAAGCACAATAGCATAATTTTTTTCATAAAAATCAGATTTATGTAATTTTATTCTCCAATCGCCTCTAAAATGACGGCACACGCTTTGCGAATTTCGGCTTCAGAGATAATAAGTGGAGGCGCAATCCGCAGGCTACAATCATTGTATAAAAACCAATCAGTTAGCACACCTAATGCGATTGCGCGACTGATGATATGTTTAATAACCTCAAAATTTTCAAATTCCACAGCCATGTGTAGCCCCAAATAGCGGATAGCTTTTATTTTAGGGTGTTTCAATAAGGTTTCAAAAAGCATGGCTTTTTCGTGCGCTGTGTCGTATAGCTTCTCTCCTTCTATTACGTCTAAGTTAGCTAAAGCGGCGGCGCAACAGACGGGATTACCTCCAAAAGTAGTAATATGTCCCAAAACAGGGTTTTCAGTAAATACGTGCATAATTTCGGGCGAACTCACGAATGCGCCTATGGGCATTCCGCCACCCATGCCTTTTGCCAACAATAATACGTCAGGTGAGATGCCATAATGTTCGAATGCCCAGAGCTTGCCTGTGCGTCCAAAACCTGTTTGAATTTCATCAATAATTAACAATGCGCCGACTGCTGTACATCTTTCACGCAGGCAAGTCCAATACTCCCTACTTGCGGTAAGCACTCCTGCCTCTCCTTGTACAACTTCGAGAATAATACACGCAGTTTTAGTTGTTATTCTTTCGATATCTTCAAGATTGCCATGTCTTATTTGGCGAATATCGGGCAATAATGGGCGATAGGCTTGTTTGAAATACTCGCCTCCTCCAATGGAGAGTGCGCCTTGTGAGGAGCCGTGATAAGCATTTTGACAGGCTATAATTTCTGTGCGACGCGTATAACGTTTTGCCAGCTTCATAGCTCCTTCCACCGCTTCAGTGCCCGAATTGACAAAATAAGTCTGTTGCAGATTGGGAGGCAAGAGGGAAGCAAGGCGTGTGGCTAATAATACTTGCGGACTTTGTATAAGTTCGCCATATACCAACGTGTGCATATAACGTGCCACTTGAGTTTGTACAGCGTGTACAATTTTGGGGTGGCAATGTCCCGCATTGCTGACGGCAATACCCGCAATAAGGTCGATGTATGCCTTGCCTGCCACATCATATAAGTACACGCCTTCGGCTCGGTCTATCTCAAGCATCAAGGGTGCAGGGCTTGTTTGCGCTATGTGGCGTAAAAACAAATGGCGAGCATTCAGTTGGTGCATATTGTTAGGCGTTATCTCCAAAATAGTGAAACATCCAAAAATGTTCTTTGTAAATCTCTAAACATTCCTTTTCTTTAGCCCGCATTTGCGCTACCTCCTCTTCCGTTTTGTCTTTATAGCCCATAAGATGTAACACACCATGTACCATTACACGTTGCATTTCCTCCTCAAGTGGCACTTTGAAACTTAGTGCATTTTCGCGGAGGCGGTCAATACTAATAAAAACATCGCCCTCGATGAGGTTAGGTTCTTCGCTTTGGTCAAAGGTAATAACATCTGTATAGGTATCATGCTTCAAAAACTCCATATTAATTTTATGGAGGTGTGTATCAGAACAAAAAATATAATTAAGTTCTTCTAAAGCATAGCCTTCAGTTTCTACTAATTGGGCTATCCACTTTTGGAGCGTAGTTATATTATTGGGCAAGAAGTTTGTATCTTCTCTGAAGAAATGTACTCGGTGCATTTTATTTATTTTTAGTTGCTATATGTTTTATTATTTTGAGAGCGTCTTACATAAAAAACACCAACTCTACTTTGCTTCCGCCATTTTGAAAGTTCACTTCATCTGCTAAGTTTTGCATGAGAAATATGCCACGCCCTCCTTCGAGTTCGAGGTTTTCAGGTGCAGTTGGGTCAGCCAAATGATGAAAATCAAAACCTGCGCCTTCGTCTTGTACCCATACGTAGATACGCTCATCAGCAAGCTCCATCGTAAGAGAAACTAACTTTTTGCGGTCTTCGAGGTTGCCATGTTTGATGCCATTATTTACCGCCTCCATAACTGCAATCATGATATTACCATAAATATCATCGTCAATATTAAACCGCTCTTTGGCATTGTCAATAAAGCTCTCTACAATACGAATATTGTCCATCATAGAGGGTATTTCTATACTAAATTTTTTCATTTTTGTTATGGAAGATAATTTTGTTTTTTTACTTAAAAAAAGCTTTCAGGCTTTCGGAAAGAATAACCAGTTCATACAGTTGGGATTCGAACCCAACGAGTTTTACATTTGTAGGTTTTGCGTTTTTACGAGGTTACATTTTCATCCTTTTTTACATCAATGGAGATAGGTTGCTCGTCATGATTTTATTTCAGCCTCATGCCAGCTTATTATATATTCGGATATACGCCTACACAAGTTAAAGCAAAACTTGTAATGTTCTTACTACTCTGAAAGCATGCCTTTAGAAGCTGTCGGGTTAGTCTAGTGCCAAATTATCCACATCCTGAGCATTGAAACTAAGCTCTATTTGGGTTTGGTTCAAGGTTTCGACTTGTGTTTGCGCTTCTCTTATATATTGTTTATAAATATTGATTTTATCTTTTATCTCCTTGCCTGTATGCAAAGGTATATACTCTTTCACGACTTGTTTGCGATTATCGCCTACCGTTATCCAACTATTACTTTTAGTAGGTTTAGTTCTTGGTAATAATTGTTCATACACTTCTTTGAGCAGTTTGTGGTTGTGCATTTTCCTGATAAGGTTATCAACATGATGCTGTCTATTGAAAGCCGCAATTTTGTCATTAATTTCTTCAGAATATTGTAGGGCTATTTCAAGTTTTTCCATGACATTCGCAAACAGAAAGCCATCTCCCTCGTAGGTTTGTAAGCCATCTTCAAAAGTATTACCCATGAGAATGCGGGACTTTGCCAAAAATTCAAGCGTACGCACTTGAAAAGAAACCTCGTTTTTGAGCCTCATGGCTTCTATGATTTTGATTTTCATGATATTGAATTTGGCTGTAAATTTAATAAAAAAAATGAATTTTATTACAATATGCTTAAAAATAAATTACTCCCATTCTATAGTAGCGGGTGGTTTGGAGGATATGTCATATACTACGCGATTCACACCTTTCACGCGATTGATAATTTCGTTGGATATTTTCGCCAATAATTCGTAGGGAATATGCACCCAATCAGCCGTCATGCCATCCGTACTTGTAACAGCACGCAAGGCAAGCACGTTTTCGTATGTACGCTCATCGCCCATTACGCCCACGCTTTGTGTGTTTAGCAGGATAGCACCTGCCTGCCAAATTTTGTCATACCAACCAGCATCGCGAAGGTTTTGGATATAAATCGCATCGGCTTCTTGCAAAATACGTACTTTTTCGGTGGTTATATCGCCCATGATTCGAATAGCCAAGCCAGGTCCAGGGAACGGATGCCTATGTAGTATGTGAGCAGGCAAGTTCAGAAAACCACCTACACGCCGTACTTCATCTTTAAATAACATACGCAAAGGCTCTACGATTTTGAGGTTCATTTTTTCAGGTAAGCCTCCTACATTGTGATGTGATTTAATCGTAACAGAAGGCCCTTTAACAGATACAGACTCTATCACATCAGGATAAATCGTGCCTTGTGCAAGCCACTTCACATCGGCTATTTTGCGCGCTTCTCGGTCAAATACTTCAATAAAAGTTTTACCTATTGCCTTTCGTTTCGCTTCTGGGTCGCTCAATCCTTGCAAGGCATCGAAAAACAAATGGGTTGCGTTCACACCTATCACGTTTAACTCCAAGTCGTGGTAAGAATGTAATACTTCTTCATATTCATTTTTACGCAATAAACCACTATCTACAAAAATGCAATACAAGTTTTTGCCAATGGCTTTATGTAGCAACAATGCCACTACAGATGAATCAACCCCTCCCGAAAGTCCCAGCACGACTTTATCCTTGCCTACCCTTGCCTGCACTTCAGCTATAGAAGATTCTACAAAAGCGTCAGGATTCCAAGTTTGCACACAGCCACAAATATTTACAATAAAGTTTTCAAGTAATTGTTTTCCTTCTAAAGAGTGTGTTACTTCAGGGTGAAACTGTATGCCAAAAATAGGCTTGCCTACCACCTGATACGCTGCATTTTCTACTGTTTCTGTACCTGCCAAACGCAAAAGCGCGGAAGGAATTTTCTTAATCGTATCGCTATGGCTCATCCACACTTGAGAGGCAGGCGAGATACCTTGCAATAGCGCATTTTCGGAGGCAAGGTAGGCAAGATTCGCTCTACCATATTCGCGTGTGTTAGAAGGCTCAACCGAACCACCCATTTTTTGAGCTATTAACTGCGCACCGTAACACACGCCTAATATAGGTAAATTGCTTTCTAATAAACGCATAGGAATATCAGGCGAGCCTTCTTCGCGTACCGAACAAGGGCTACCCGACAATATAACCCCTTTTAGCGAGGCAGGCAAGGGCGTTTGCATCAACTCCTCTGCAAATGTGTAAGGGTGAATCTCACAATAAACATTTAACTCTCTCACGCGGCGGGCTATGAGTTGTGTATATTGCGAACCAAAATCAAGGATAAGAATTTGCGCGTCTTGCATTTTTTTAAATTTATTTATTATCTTTGGGCAAAATTACATGATTTTTTATGTTTTCACACAAAAAACTTCTTGCACTTGCTATATTTGCTTGTTTTATCTTACAAAATGCAAAGGCGCAAATTACTTTTTCTGCTCATGCAAATACCGCTCTGCCCCTATTTGATTGGCGGTTTGCCTTCAAACCCGCTATAGGGGGAGGCGCACGGTTTGGTTATCATTTCACAGATGTTTTCGCCCTAAAAATATCTGGAGATTATATCTTATTCAAAGGACAAGAAACGCGTTTTCTACAAAAAAGCAAAATTCCTATTCATGTCAATGGCGAATTTCATTTCAAAATAGGTCGCTTCAAACCTTTTACAGGCATAGGCGCAGGTATCACGCTTGAGCGCAATATAGCCAGCATCTTCCGTTCAAAATCAACTTATTTTAGCGCAAACGTGATAGGAGGCATTAGCTATGCTATTTCAGAAAGGGCTTTCATACAACTCAGCAGTCGCTTTTATTGGGATATTGACTCACCCTTGCAAACCTTTTCACTTGGCGGAGGAATTACTTTATAAATATCTGATTGCTAAAAACTTACTATCGTTATAGAATCCAATACTTACCTCTTTTTAATGTCTGAAAAACCCTCTAAATCTGCCGATAATTTAAGAAACCGCCTGATATTTGGGTTTTCTGGTTTTTTTCTCCTCATGGGAGGAATGTTTTACAATGCGTGGGCGTACGGGTTTGTTTTTTTGGTAGTTTGCGTCATGTGTTTATGGGAATTTTACAACTTATTGATACAGGCAGGCAAGCGACCTCTAAAATATTATGGCGTGGGCATAGGTATCGCTTTGTATGGGCTTACATTTTTGGTACAAGTCGATTACGCCTCACCGATTCACTTCTTTTTGCTGTATCCTGCTTTTGCGGCTGTATTCATCATAAAGCTATATGACCGCCACGAAAAACTGCCTTTTGAAAATATAGCCCTTACTTTATTAGGCGTTGTATATGTTGCAATGCCTTTTGCAGCATTGCACATAGCTGTTTTTTCGCAAGGAGGATATAGTTATCAAATAATCATGGGTATATTTTTCATGATTTGGATAAATGACATAACAGCCTACTTTATTGGGCATAAGTATGGTAAGACCAAGTTGTTTCCGCGCATATCGCCCAAAAAATCATGGGAAGGCGCGGTAGCAGGTTTTGTGAATAGTATGATTATGGTTGGACTTCTTTCATACTATCTTACTGATTTGATTTGGTGGCAATGGCTTGTCTTAGGGCTGTTGGTAGTCGTAATAGGCACACAGGGCGACTTGATAGAGTCTATGCTCAAACGTAGCCTAAGCGTAAAAGACTCTGCTCAAAACCTACCTGGTCATGGAGGTTTCTTAGACCGTTTCGATAACTTATTGTTAGTCGCGCCTTTTGCAGGTATTTTCTTGCAGGTGTTTTCATGAGGTAGCAGTCTGTCTTCTTTTCTCAAACACGCACAACAACGCAAAACGCGCATAAAGCAAAAGTGTCTTGCCTACGAATGTAGTCAAAACACTTTTGCTTTTTCTATGTGTATCAAATTAGATATCTAATCCTAAAATCTCTCTTCTTAGAAGGTCAATAACCAACACTGTAGTAAAATAAATATGCCTTAGCCTATCGGTAGGCAAGTTTAATACTTGTGCTGTTACGCCTTTTTCGCTTGCGCAGGCAATCCAAACTGTTCCAACGGGTTGTTCGGGCGTACCTCCGTCTGGTCCTGCATAACCTGTAGTTGCAAGTGCAAAGTCTGTTTTGAATTTTTCGCGAGCGTGTATTGCCATTTCTTTTACAACCGCCTCGCTTACTGCAGTATGTTGAGCGAGCGTATCGCCTTTTACACCTAAAACGCCTTCTTTAATCTCATTTGTATAAGCTACAACGCTTCCCTTAAAGTAGCGCGAACTGCCTGCGACTTTGGTAAAGCTGTGTGCCACATAACCTCCTGTGCAACTTTCTGCGGTGGATACTGTTTGGTTTTTAGACAGTAATAATTGTCCAATAGCCTCCTCAAGTGTTATTTTATCAAAGCCAAAGACGTATTTTTCAATTAAAGGCAATACTTTCTCAACTTCTTGGGCTATGTCAGCCTCAACTTGTTTATTGTCTGTTCCAATTCCAGTAAGTCGGAGGCGTACTTGGTATAAGTGCGGGAGGTAGGCAAGGCGGATATGTGCAGGTAAGGCTTCTTCCCAAGCACTGATTTTTTCAGCTAAAAAGGACTCGCCTATGGCTACAGTATGAATTACTTTGTGAATAATATGCGGCAAGATGAAATGCTCGCGCAAACGACTCAAGACATGGTCTTGCATCAACCCTTCCATCTCATGTGGTACACCAGGCATAGATACATATATCTTTCCTTCAAAATTTTGCCAAATACAAGGGGCGGTTCCAAGTCTGTTTTCTATCAAGGTAGCAGTACGAGGCATAGCGGCTTGTTGTCGGTTTGTTTCGAGCATAGGTCGCCCACGTTTTGAGAAGAAGTCTTCCAAACGTTTGAGCCAGCCTTCGTGAATTACCAAATCAGTATTGAAAAACTTGCAAAGAACTTTTTTAGTAATATCATCTTTGGTAGGTCCTAGCCCGCCTGTCATCAAAACGATATCGGCTCGTTGATGTGCTTGTTGAAGCGCAGTTAAAATAGCTTGCTCATCATCGCCTACAGTAGTGTGATGACGTACTTTTACACCTATCTCACTTAATACTTGGCTTATGTAATGTGTGTTGGAATTTAAGATTTGTCCATAGAGTATTTCATCTCCAATGGTCAGTATCTCGGCGTATATTTGCATATTCATGGCTACGTAAATAAGAAAAAAAGGTTTCGCATTAGTTCTTTTAATTTTTAAAAAAAGATATATTCAATACTTTAATATTAAAAATACAATTAATTTTAGCATATATTGACATCTAAAAAATGGTTTTATAGGTGTTTTTAAGCTTATAATACATTGATTTCGTAAGAAGCCTAATAAATCTATTTGCTTTTGGGAATTCAAAAGGCGAAAAATTTCCTTCTGTATTTTTTTAAGTGAAAAGAGGAGTTTGTCATTTTGAGCGAAGCTCAACATCTCGTTTTTCGTTCACAAATCGTCATTCAACTAAAAATAATACAGAAGGAATAATCATCTATCATTGCGTACAGAAATACGCTATCATGGCTCGTTTCCATAGAAAAAGTAGGGTTTTTAGTGTGCGGAAATACAAAAATACCTACTTTTTCCTATTTTACAATAACACACAACTTAGGTTATTTTAAGTTATTTTTTAAGACAAGAAGCCTATTTTTTCGGGATTCAGTTTGGCATAATACAAAATAGATTCTATCCTATCATTAGTTTTTTTAGCAAGGAAAGTTACTTTGTAGGGAATGGAAAATCCATCA
>JAYTNK010000483.1:0-4751 GCA_043748375.1 Cytophagales bacterium | reverse complement strand
TGCCAAAGGCATGATTGAGTTCTTGTTTCAGAAAACCAGCTTGCCTGCTATTGTCAGGAAAATTAGACAAAACGAACTGTTCTACGCCATCTATAGGGCTTTGAAGGCGAGATAAAACAGTATTATAATCCAACTCTTGTAAAACGCCCACTTGGTCGGCTATCAAAGGTACAAACAACAGCACGAACAAAAAAGGCACTAAGGCTAAGACTATAAAACTAAATAAAACGGCTATAATACGCGGAACACGCAGACCAAACACCTCTATTTCGCTTACATAGTCGGTAATAGGGTGTAGTAGAGAAGAAACGACTAATGCCACCAAGATATAAAATATCAGTCCCCAAAATAACCAAAATATCAAAGTAAGTGCCGCAATACCCACACCAAGCGAGAGCCAAAATTTTCTCATAACATGGCAAAGTTACAGCTTTTTCTGTATAATTTTTCAAAAAGAAAATTATTACGCAGGCAATCAGTATCAAGTTGTAGGTGTCCGAAAATACAAGGCTATTTTTGACATACTTAAAATTTTTTGGCTGTCTGACAATTTTTGTGGGGATGTTTTTGAGTAGCCCTTTTTGCAAGGCAAAATCTTTATTTTACCTGATTTTTAGTATGTTTATAGCGTAAAATGTGTTATAATAGCCATGGCAACCATAAGGGATTGCCCTACACTTTTATCACCACAAAAATTGTCAGAGAACCCATTTTCTCTGCTAACCCAAGAAGAAATAAGAGCAATAGCCAACGAGATGACTGTCCGCCTCTTTGATAAGGGAACTATTTTGGTGCATGAAGGCTTTGGGTAAGAACGGTTGTTGGGTTGAATTTTTTATTTGGTAGGCAGGCAAGTTTTTTGTTTGGTCGCAAAACCTACACAAAAAGCGTGTCTTTTGTGGTGAATTTTATTTCAACAAAAGACATGCTCTTATGCCTCCGATAGTCATAATTGGGAGGCAAGTTAGTTGCTAAAACAAACAAAACCTCCGATACGTATAGTTCGGAGGTTTCTGTTTTTACTTTTTAAATCCTACTTGTTTAGCTTGTTGCCCAAGATATTCGGCTTCACAGAGCTGTTGAAGGGTATGCAAGTTAGGTTGTTGGTCGTTGAGCAAGTTCATGAGCATATATTTACGCGAAACGTTGTTTATCTGCCCACCTGAAAGATCATAATCGTCAGCGAGTGTTTTGCGTTGAACGGCTTCAAGTTCAGGCATTTTCACTTCCCAAATCTTTTGGCGCGTGAGTGGGTCGGGCTTATTAAAACGGACTTTATACAAAAAACGTCTTTCAAAAGCACTATCCAAATTGATAGTGAGATTTGAAGTAGCCAACAAAATGCCTTCAAAATCTTCCAATTCTTGCAGAAGAATATTTTGCATGGTATTGTTCATTTGATCAGTGCTACTTTGTACCTCAAAGCGTTTGCTTATTAAGGCATCGGCTTCGTTTAGAAATAGGATAGGGCATTTGTCATAATAGCTTTTGGCGCGTTTGTAATTACGAAAAATTTGTTTAACCTGTTTTTCCGACTCACCTACATACTTATCGCGGACAGTGGACATATCGACCATAAGCAATACGCGTTGCGTTTGGGCGGCAAAATTGTAGGCAACTTGCGTTTTTCCTGTACCAGGGAAACCATAAAACAAAGCAGTAATGCCTGCCGAAAGGTTTTTATGTTGAAGCTTTTGGATAGCCTTTTGGTAGTTTTCCTCTATCAAAAGGTCGCCTAAAAACTGTGTATCTTTGTTTTCTTGTTCATTAAAATAAAGTGGGGTAGTTTTCACTTTATCGGGCAATAGCACATTGAAATGTTTGGGTTGAAAGGATTTATACTTTTCAAGATTGCCAATATCTTCGGCAAAAAGGTAGTCGATGGCTTTGTCGGTAAGCGTCATTTCCTTGCCTGCATAATAGCCTTCTTCTGCAAACTCTATCCAGTCGTCTTCTGCCAAATGATGTGTACCCGACATGAGTTCTTTTTTTGCCTTGACCTTGCTTTCCATCGAATCATATACATAGAATATAAATCGTTCTACGTCTGACTCCATCGTTTCGTTCACAAAACCATAAGCCAAATAAATAAACAGTACAATATCATCTTCGGTAAAGTTATTGTTCAGCATTTTTTGCACCATGTTGAACTGCATGGCTTGTTTCAAAATGCCCATAATTTCTTGAAACAAGGCTTTGGTTGTTTGGTTGTTTTTTTCGCGAGAAGTAATCATTTGATAGAGTCGTTCCATCAGTTGGTAAACCGTTTCTAATTGCGGAAATAGTTGCAAAGACCTATCCATTGCTATTGCTTCAAACACGAAGCCAGAAACTTGGTATTGATTAGAGATAGTTTGCATGATTTCATACTCCGAACTGCGTTGCAACAGTCGTTTATGAACCAATGTATTTAGCAAAGGGAAGTACGAAACAGTTTGATAATGTGTACAATCCAAATAATGTGTAAGACTTTCTAAACTTGCCTCTTGTCCACCTATATTCACTGCGAATACTACGGCAAACAGGCAAGTTTCCTCTTCGCTGGTATTCAAGAATAAGCCAACTGCGTCTATTTCAGCTTTTACATCTTCTAATGTTTCTGTTTCGCTATCGCTTTTTTTCTTTTTTTTTGTTTTGCTATCTGGTTTATAGGAAATTTTTTTGCAGGCGTGGGCTATTTTCTCTAAGTTTTTTAGAATGGGGGATGTGATTTTGGAAAGCATCTGAGTATATTGGGAAAGAGTGAACAATTTAGAACAGTTTGCAAATATAACCATTTATTAGCTATTTTCCAATTTGAGGGAGGGCAAATAGAGATTAAACGCATCAAAAATTTTGAGGTTTCAAATATGTGAAAATTATTACAATTCCCCCAATTTCATTGGGGGCTATTTGTAAATTCAACACCTGAAGGTGTTGCTTATCCTTTGCAGAACCTCCAAAGAGGTTCAATTTTAAATAGCCCCTAATGAAATTAGGGACTTTTATTTTGATGCGTTTAATCTGGGGCAAATATGCTTTTGTGAAAAAGTTAAATAAGCGTCTGTTAGAACTTTGTACCTGCGAGAAATGCTTGAATGGGCATTACTTTTTTTCCTTCGGGTTGTATTTGCTCGATGCTTATCCATCCGTTTGCAGTGGCAAGGAGTAGATAGCTTTTGTTATCGGTTACATAATCGACTTCTTTAAAATCTGCCTGAGATACCGCAATGGTTAGGCTTGTTTCTGCTATTTTGTAGGGCTTGCCTGCTATAATGCCCCACGCGCTTGGGTGGGGAGCGAGTCCGCGCACTAAGTTATGAATTTCTACTGTTGTATGGCATCGCCAATGGATTTCACAGGTTTCACGGAATATTTTGGGGGCGGGTGTGGCTGGTTTGCTAAGGTCTTGGGGTATTTGTGGGTACTTGCCTGCCTGAATAGCACGCAGGGTATGCAAGACTAAATCCGCGCTTTTATGTTTTAGACGGTCGTACAACTTGCCTACGTTGTCATCAGCAAGGATAGGCTCATGTTCTTGGAAGATAATATTGCCTGTGTCTATCTCTTGCTTTAAAAAAAACGTAGTAATCCCTGTTTCTACTTCGCCATTGATAATAGCCCAGTTGATAGGTGCCGCGCCTCTATATTGAGGCAATAAGGACGCGTGCAGATTGAATGTACCCAAACGCGGCATATTCCAAACTGCTTCAGGCAACATTCTGAAGGCAACGATTATTTGTAAATCGGCTTGATAGCTTCTCAATTCATCTAAAAACGCGGTATCTTTCAGCTTTTCGGGCTGTAAGACAGGGATATTGTAGCGAAGAGCTACTTCTTTGATAGGTGGAGGCGTAAGTTTCTGTCCGCGCCCTGCAGGTTTGTCAGGAGCAGTTACAACCGCTACTATTTTATATGTGGGCGATTCGAGAGCATTTTTAGCAAGTGTTTCTAATATTGGAACGGCAAAGTCAGGAGTTCCAAGAAATATGATGCGCATAAAAATTTAGTTTTTCTTATGATAGTTTTTGATTTATTGACCATAAAATATTTACAATAAATATATTATAGATGTAAAAATACAAGCGTATTTAATTTGAGTAGTGAATTAGCTGTTTTGTACTTTGTGAGTGGTATCTGCTATTCAAAAAGGAAACTCGCTGTTTCTTATGTGTGGGTGAGTGCTTTGTTTTTTCAATTATTTATCCTACCTTTGGGCTATCCTTTCCACTACAAATATAGGGAGTATTTTTTGATTTATTGGGACTGTCTTATAGCAAATATTAAAATATGATGGACTAACATTTTAAAAAACAAAAAAACTTGTGTTTTTTAGTTGGGGAATAAGAAACACTTATATAGCTGTTACCTCATTATGCGTATCGATATTATCTCAGCAGTACCTGCTTTATTGGAAAGCCCTTTGGGGTATTCTATTACAAAACGGGCGCAAGACAAACAAAAAGTAGAAATTGTAATTCATAATTTGCATGAATATGGCACAGGACAATATAGACAAATAGATGACGCACCGTTTGGAGGTGGGGCAGGTATGGTATTGATGGTAGAGCCTATAGCTACATGCATACGCCAACTACAAGCACAACGAAAGTATGATGCAGTCATTTACACTACTCCTGATGGCAAAACTTTTAACCAACAAACAGCCAATAGGCTATCCTTGAGTGGCAATATAATTATACTCTGTGGGCATTACAAAGGCGTAGATGAGCGTGTGAGGCAGTTATTTATTACACACGAAATCAGTATTG
>JAYTNK010000482.1:0-7203 GCA_043748375.1 Cytophagales bacterium | reverse complement strand
GAGCATACGTTGCTGGAGTTCGGAAAATAAATTATCCACAGGCGTATCATCTTCGGTTACAAATTGCTCATAGTCTATTTTTTCAATTTCGTAATAAATCGTATGGGCGTGAATTTCCTTATCCTCGCTTTCATACACGACCTCGTAACGCTCTTCAAAGCCTAATTCTTCCAAAAATGATTTCATATTCAGTAGGTTTTACCGCTTTGCAAAGATATAAAAAAATGAGTATATAAAATTAAAATGATATATTTGCGCGTAACTAAGTTTTGATAACTATCCAGACTCTGCTTAGGCTTGATTATCAATAAGTTATAAATTAGAAGTTGAATGCCTAATCTATGTTAAAAATAATCAATATAAATAATTGACAATCAATGTATTATATTTTTTATTTTACATTGCCCTTGTAATATAGCTTATATTTTTGCTCAAAAATGCTTAATAATGGGATAAATGCAAGATTTTAAGGCCGTGATATTTTGAACATAGTGCCTCACACACATGGATAGAAATAGCTAACATAGCTTAGTAATTCACCTTCCAAAATAACAGTTCTTAGAAAATTGTGGGTGTGAAAAAAAGAAGTACACCTTCTTTTTTTCACACCCACAACTTAATTAAGCCTATTATTTTATTTTGGGTTTCGTATATCCTCAATCCACTGTTCTACAGTTTTAGCCTCTTCAATTTTAAAATCTCCGCTACGTGTTCTGCGGAGGGAGGCAAGGTGCGCGCCTGACTCAAGGGCTTGCCCGAAATCGTAGGCAAGGCTTCTGATATAAGTACCTTTGCTACAAACTACTCGGAAAGAAATATACGGCATAGCGATTTCCAAAATTTCGAATACTTTTATTTCTACAGGTCTTGGGTCGCGTTCTATAACTTTGCCCTGCCTTGCCTGCTGGTAAAGCGTTCTGCCTTGTACTTTGAGTGCTGAAAACATAGGCGGAATCTGCTCAATATTGCCCAAGAATTTTTTTGTTGCAAGTTCAATGGCTTCGGGTGTTATGTGTGCTGTAGAAAAAATTTCGCTTACTTCTGTTTCTGAGTCGTAGGAGTGTGTTGTTTCGCCTAATTTGAATGAGCCAATATACTCTTTTTCTTGGGCTTGCAATAAGTCAATTTGCTTGGTCAGTTTACCTGTGCAAACGATAAGCAATCCCGTAGCAAGTGGGTCGAGTGTGCCTGCGTGTCCAACTTTTAATTTTTGCCCTACCGCTTTAGTTATGGCAAAACGTAATTTATTTACTACATCAAATGATGTCCACGACAAGGGTTTGTCGACTAAGAGTGTTTCGCCTTCTAGGAAGTCTATGTTTTTTATCATGCGTTCATGAGGAATTGATAAGCATCAGGGAATTGTGTTCCCCAAAAGTGTTCATTATGTACTGCGTCCTTTACTATCGTGAGTTTAAGGTTTTGGCGTATGAAGCCTTTAGTGCGCAATATCTTAGTAACTTCGCGGCATTGTGCGACCATGTGCTTACTTTCGCGTGTGCCACCTAAGATATACATACGTGGTTCGGGTTGGTAATGCGCCGCTTCTATATGATATTTCCAGTCGGGCACAATCCAAAAGGCAGGCGAGAATGCGCCAATTTTGCCAAACACGTGTGGGTGCGTTATGGCTCCCCAAAAGGCTAATATACCCCCCAATGAACTTCCCCATAGGCAAGTGTTTTCGCGTTCTGGGCGGGTTCTATAATGGCTATCTATGTATGGTTTTAAGTTGTGGGCTATAAAGTCCAAATATATTTTAGCCTCGCCCCCCCCATGATAAGGGTGTGGAATAGGCGTATATTCGGGCAATCGGTATTCGCTACCGTTCTCTATCCCTACGATAATGGCATTTTGATCGTCAGGCAAGGTTGCCATGTGTTTGTCTATACCCCATTCGCCTGCAAAAGCCGTAGCATTATCAAAGAGATTTTGCCCATCTTGCATATAAATAACAGGGTAAGCGCGCCTTGATGTGGCATAATCAGGCGGCAGGCATATCCATATTTGCCTTGTACGTGGCAAGGGCTTCATGTCAAAGTTGGTTGCCATGACGTGTACATGAGGCGTAGCAGTAGATTTTCTCATCAATTTCTGATGTTTTTTTGCAAATATACATAAAATTTATGTGCATTTTCTTTTTGATAGCAAACGCCCTTGCCTACGTAGGCAAGGGCGTTTGTGTATAAGCTTGTGCAATACTTATCTACCCGCCTTGAAACTTTGCGAGCGGCATTTTGGTCCACCACCGCCTCGTTTGCGTCCTATGTGTGGTCCGCGCCCTTTGCTACCGCCTACCACCGCTTCGAGTTCTGCTTCGCTTAGTTCTTCGTCAGCTAATTGGAGGGCAGGCACTAGGAGGTGAATTTCGTTGGGTTTATTTTCGTGAAAGTACATACGAAAATTGTCAGGCACAAAGAAGTTGGGGAGTTCGTTTGATAGTGTGCCTTTTGGGTCTGCGATGAGTAGTTTTTTAAAACTATCATTTGTGATGGCTTTGTCTAAGAGGCGTTCTACCGAATCGTCGAGTTGGTCTGCAAAAACAGTTTGCTCGGCAGGCAAGAGAATAATATGCATTTCTTGCGGTGTATTTTCATGTAGAAATATCTTAGTATCGGTTTCAAATTTCAATTCGGGAAACTCTTTCTCCAATACAGTACGTGGGTTCGCCATGAATGCATTGCGAAATGCCACCTCTGTGGTAAGTTTAGTAAGATTTCCTACTTTTTCGAGAAGGTCTTGTTGCTTCATAATGCTAAAAAAAAGATATAAATATATGTACGTAAATCTAAAGAAAAATGTTTTTCTTAAAAATAAACAGACTCAAAAAAATTTAAGTCTGCTTATTTTATTTGCGTGTTTTCTTCAGATAGTTATCTATGCTCTACAGGCACATAGTCGCGTTTGGTCGCGCCTGTATAAATTTGACGAGGGCGACCGATTGGTTGGTCTTCTTTGCGCATTTCGAGCCATTGCGCTATCCAACCTGGCAAGCGTCCAAGCGCAAACATAACGGTAAACATATTCACAGGAATACCAATAGCGCGATAAATGATACCCGAATAAAAGTCCACATTAGGATATAATTTGCGTTCTACAAAATACTCATCAGAAAGAGCGGCGTGTTCAAGTTCTTTGGCGATTTCGAGAACGGGGTCATTAATGCCTAATCGTTCCAATACATTGTCGCAAGCTACTTTGATGATTTTGGCGCGAGGGTCAAAGTTTTTGTAAACTCTATGCCCGAAGCCCATTAAGCGGAAGTCGTCATTTTTATCTTTTGCTTTCTCTACATATTTTTTTACATCGCCACCATTTGCTTTGATGTGTTCGAGCATTTCGATAACTTCTTGGTTTGCACCACCATGCAGAGGTCCCCAAAGTGAGCTAATGCCCGCCGAAACAGACGAGTATAAACTAACTTTTGACGAGCCAACAAGCCTTACGGTAGAAGTAGAGCAGTTTTGCTCGTGGTCTGCGTGCAAGATAAGCAGTTTATCTAAGGCATCAACAATGGCTTGGTCAGGCTCATACTCCTCAGTAGGGAGTGAATACATCATATACAAGAAGTTCTCGCAATAGTTGTATTTATTTTTAGGGTAATTCAACGGGTGTCCATGTGAATTTTTATATGCCCAAGCCGCGATAGTAGGCATTTTTGCCAATAAGCGATAAATACGCAAATCGGTTGTATCACTGTCTTTGCGTGGGTCGACTGCATTAGGATAGAAAGTAGCCAACGAGGAGGCAAGTGCCGCCATAACGCCCATAGGGTGCGCATTTACGGGGAAGCCGTCAAATATTTTGCGCATATCCTCGTTTACGAGGGTGCGTCTACGAATACCGTTTTCAAATTTAGCAAATTGCTCAGGAGTAGGCAATTCACCATAAATAAGCAAGTATGACACTTCGAGGAAGTTAGACTTTTCGGCTAATTGCTCAATAGGGTAGCCCCTATAGTGCAAGATGCCCTCTTCTCCATCAAGAAAAGTTATGGCACTTTTAGTAGCCCCTGTGTTTTTGTAGCCTATGTCGAGTGTTACATAGCCTGTAAGGTCTCGCAATTTGCTGATATCGATGGCTTTTTCGTTCTCAGAACCTTCCACAACGGGAAATTCGTATTCTTTGCCCTCTATAATGAGTTTGACTGTCTTTGACATATAAAAGATAGCGTTTTGATTTCGGTAGCCAAAATAGTGGAATTTAATGTAAAAACAAAAAAAACATATTTTATTTTATTTTATTTATCATTAAAATAAAAAATATGCTTTCTTTTTGAGTAGTAAATTGACTGTTTTTTGCTTTATGAGCGGTATTCTGCTGCTCTATCATGTGATTTTTGGTTGTCTGATAATTTTTGTGGAAGCACTAAATTAGTCAGGGTTTTGTCATGTTGAGCTTCGCTCAACATCTCGCTTTTCGTTCACAAATCGTTGATTAACAACGAGATACTTCACTGCGTTCAGCATGACAAAATGAGCGTTTTTTTCTCCATAAAAATTGTCAGACAATATTCAGTTGAATTGCTTTCATATCAAGCAAATGACGCGTTACTTTTTTGGAGGTTGTCATGATTTTTCGGGTTATTTATCCAAAGTTATATATAAAAGTGTAGATTGCACGAATTTTGTTTTATCGCTTGTAGCTTAAAATAAAAGGCTACTCAGTATGAAAAAAATATTTATTACATTACTTTATTTCTGTTGTCTTGCCTACTTGCCTGCCCAAGCACAACAAAGGCTCAAAACTCACAATCAATACATCTTCCATCAAGCTGATGCAAAAGGGCAATTAGCAGGTACTTACAGCCTAAGCCGCGCCAAATCAGGTAATATTTCCGCCCTTCGAATCGGCAAACGCCGTATCAAAGACGACAGCACAGAGGTAGAAGAATATCCCAAAATACAAGTAGGCGGACTTTTGCACCTCACAGCAGTTGGTCTGCAAGATAAGCCTACAGCTTTGGAATCTTCTACAGCAGGCTACAGGCGCAGATGGCAACGTCAAATGTCTGTGTATCGCGGGCGTATCCTCGTAGGGGGGAGTATTTCTAAAAAGACATCTTTTTTCATTGAAACAGAAATTCCTGTCCCTATCGGCAATATATCCCCCGATACGCTCGGCAATAAGTCCATGCAAGTGTCGCCTATATTGCTTGATGCGCAAGTGGAGCATATTTTTGCTGATGAGTTTAGCCTCATAGCAGGCTTACAGTTGGTAGGCATCACGCGGAATGGCTTGCAAAGCGCGGCTTCTCTGATGGCATTGGACTTTGGATATTATCAATATCCTTACAATTTATTTGAAAATCAGCCCCTACAAGGCAATTTTGGACGTGATGTAGGCTTGAATACGCGCGGTTTTTTGGCAAATGAACGCTTAGAGTATCGCGTGGGCGTATTCGCAGGCAAGACTTTTGACAGATACAGTCCTTTGCGTGTAGTAACGCGCTTCAATTTCAATTTCTTAGAAACTTCACGCGACCTTTACTATACAGGTACTACACTCGGAGAGGGCAATATTTTCTCTGTAGGAGGCGGTTTTGAAGCACAAGGCACTTACCGCAACTATGCTTTAGATGCGTTCCTTGATAAGCCTTTGGGCGAAGCGGGTTCTATCACTTTGAATACAGCTTTCAACTACATGAGTGGCGGAGATTCGGAACACCCTTACAGCCTTACAAAATTTATCCCTTCTCAAACGATTCATTTTCTTGAATTGGGATTTTATGTAAATAGTCTAAAAATTCAGCCGTACTTCAAATACGAAAATCAAATCGTAAAAGGTACACGCAGGCAGGCAAGTTTGCCAGATAATGCCCCGCAAGACGCATTAGATGATTTCAATACCCTGAACAATCAAAGGCGCATAGGTGGAGGCATAGGTTATTATTTTGCAGGCTACAACAGCACTGTCAAACTTTCCTACGAAAACGTAAGTTATGGGCGCACTGCACTCACAGGACGCGCAGAGAAGCAAAGTAGGGGCGAACTGTGGCTACAGTTACAGTTTTTTGTGTTTTAATATGTTTATCTTTTTAGCACATGGATAAAGCAGATGAGGCTGATTTTCAGGTTTTTGTATATATTTTAAAAATTGGTTCTTAAAAAGTTATAGCGGAAGCTACCAAAATATAGGAGCAGTCATGCTGTAAGCATCTGTTTTTCAGGCTTTTGTGGGGTGCTAAAGTGTATAACAGACGCTTACAGCGTGGCTATCCCGTAATAACTTTCGAAGAACCACAAAAACGAGTGCTAAATGAGCAAGAAATTTATGAAAAGGTTTGGAGATGTTACTCATTTTTACCATTATTGCAGCGAAGATACCTAGTGTTTTCATGGTACTTAGCGATTATTTGAAATTTGCAAAACAAAAATACATCGTTAAGTGCTTGTTTCAAAAATTAATCCTTAAAAACTGTCCGAAGTACTGATAATGAAAACTTACCTTTCTTTCGCTTGGGCGATACTACTCTCCCTATCTTTTGCTTTCGCTCAACAAAACAATTGGGAGAAATTTGTGCAACGTTCCGAAAAAGGAGCTGAAATATTTTGGGTGCAAACTGATGAGAACCGTATGCCCACCCAAGTGCAATATCAAGCCCTTAATAGCCCTCAGAAAATAACCCTTGCCTACGATAGTAAAGGGGGCGATGGAGGGCAAACAGCGCATGATTACGTCATTTTTAAAAACACAAAAACAGGCGCAACATACAGAATGCAGACCTTTATCATGGGTGGCTTGGTACTCATGCCTAACGGCAAACAGTTGGAATTTTATCCTGAATTGACTTATGCCTATAAGACAGAGCGGCTATACATTACCCCACCACCCATTGTAGCGTATGTATATTACAGCAATAATAGCTTGCCTATAGCACAACCTATGACTAAAGAGCTATGCGACCAAGAAGATGGCAGCGCGACATGGAATTGTCAAGGCATAGTGCCTATTACAAAAACTGCTTGTACTCTCAAATGCGAAACAGACAAAGGCACTATTACGCTGGTAACTCCTAAAGGCACTAAAATATTCAAAGTCATGAATGATTAAGAGTATGCTGTTTTGCTATGTAATCCATTGCCAACACAGCACAAGGATAGACGCTAATATACTTCCTGCGAAAGTACCTTTTCCCTCTCTCAAAATGGAGAGAGGGCAGGGTGTGAGGCTTCTAAAAAACACTTTCGCAAGAAGTCTAAT
>JAYTNK010000481.1:0-2226 GCA_043748375.1 Cytophagales bacterium | reverse complement strand
GGTTGCCCTCAAAACAGTAGGATTATTGCAATATATGTACCAATGTGGATTGCTTGTGCCTGTAGCAGAAGGTACAGTATTTGGGGTGTTTAAAGATGTTTTTATCGATATGGGTGATGAGCAATCTATTGAAAATGACCTAAGTACCTATAGTTCGCACCTTACCAATATGCGACACTTCCTCAAGTTTTCAGATAAGAATAGCCTGCTTTTAATTGATGAATTTGGAACAGGTACCGAACCCGCTATGGGAGGTGCTATCGCAGAAGCTATCCTTGTAAAACTAAACCAAGCAAAAGCATGGGGCGTAATAACCACGCATTATACCAATCTAAAATTTTTAGCCGACAATAGCGAGGGTTTAGTAAATGGGGCTATGCTCTTTGATAGCGAGCATTTAGAACCTATGTACCAACTCGAAATTGGAAGACCAGGCAGCTCGTTTGCGTTTGAGATTGCAGGCAAGATAGGCTTGCCTCCCGATGTTATCAAAATGGGACGTGAGAAAGTAGGGGTGAAGCAAGTAAATATTGACTCCTTGTTGCGCGACCTCGAATACGAAAAAAAGCTCTTTGGAGATAGAAATACGCAGTTGATACAGAAAGAAATAGCACTTGCTGAACTTACTGAGAAATACCAAAAATTGCAAAGCCAATTAGAAAATGACAAAAAAATCTTGCTCAATCGCGCCAAACAAGACGCGCAAAACATTGTAAAAGAGGCAAACAAACGCATTGAAAACGCTATTAAAGAAATCCGAGAAAGCAAAGCGGATAAAGAAGTGGTAAAAGAAGCACGTCAAGAACTTCAAATATTCGCGCAACAAGAACTAAAAACAGAAACGGTGGAGCTTCCTGTAGAAGATAATCCTGCTGTAGAAGTTATCGCAGGCGAGATTGAAGTAGGCGATAGAGTGCGTATCAAAAATAGCGAGGCAATAGGCGAAGTATTGGCTATCAAAGGCAAAGATGTTGAGATATCGATGGGTGAACTCAAATCTACTATCAAAATAGCTCGCCTTGAACGTGTAAATAGGCAAATGATTCGCGAACAAAAAAAGGAATACGCCCGTAATTTTATAGGAGTCGATTTGACAGACAAATTTATAAACTTCAGCTCACGCCTTGATTTGAGAGGAATGCGTGGTGATGAAGCTATGGATGTACTTTCAGGTTTTATTGATGATGCGATACTAATAGGGCGTACTGAACTCCAAATCGTGCATGGCAAAGGCGATGGGATTTTGCGAAAATTAGTGCGCGAGTCGCTTCGAAAATACAACCAAGTAAATAAATTGGAAGACGAACACGCAGACCGAGGCGGAGATGGCGTTACTTGGGTGTTTATGCACTAACTTGCCTGCCACGCATAGAAATAAGGACTGCTACAGGCTTCCACAAAAATTGTCAGACAATCATTGTTTTTTAATATATTGGTTATCAGTATTTTGCTATTGTAAAATGTAAAATTAAGCCCTTGCCTGCCTAGGAAAGGGCTTAGTTTTAAGGTAAAAAATTAACCTATGAGCGTGTGTTGGTATTTTTTTAGCACCTCATCAGGCAAAGATTGTGTAATTTCGCTGTCCAACTTTACGGTGTATTGTTTGAAATGAATGCAATTTACGCTGTACATGATTTCCATCGCTTGCGGAATTTCGGCATTCAAACGGGCAAAAACAGGATAACTAAATTCTAAGTACGTACCTTTATGGTTTGAACCTGATTCAAAATCTATATCCTGCGCTTGAAAAAAATCGCTAATGCCTTTTAAAGCATTCATAAACAGTTTGTAAGAAGTCTGAATAGCTATGCGATTTGTGTTTTGATTGTTGCTATAAAGACTTACCATTTGTTCATACACACGCACTTGCTCGCTGTGTAGATGATAAAAAGCCAAATCCTCCCATAATTGTTTTTTTAGCATAATTATAAGTTAAAAAGTTTGTAAGGTGTATTTTTATTTGTTCGATGCCAATTTGGAGAATATATTTGACATAACCTAATTTTTGCAAAAAAATATTTTTGAAATGAAACATAATCTACTTAATTTTGTTCAAAAGAATAAAAATGACTATTCAAACCCTACAAGAGCAGAACCTTATTTTGTTAGAATGTATAGCGGGCAGTCATGCGTATGGGCTGGCTGTGCCTGAATCAGACGAAGATATACGCGGTATTTTTATCATGCCACGTGATGGTTTTTATGGATTTGACTACGTGCCTCAAG
>JAYTNK010000480.1:0-5955 GCA_043748375.1 Cytophagales bacterium | reverse complement strand
CTCGAACGCACAGAAGATATAGCCCGCAAAGGACGAGGCGCAGGTATGGACTTGGTGGTCTTTGACCAATATACAGGCACTGCTCGCCCTGTAGAAAACCTATCAGGCGGCGAAACCTTTTTCACTTCTCTTTCGCTTGCGCTTGGTTTGGCAGATACTGCCGTTGCGCAAGCAGGCGGCAGGTCGCTTGATGCTATGTTTATAGATGAAGGGTTTGGTACATTGGATTCTGAAACACTTGACCTTGCTATTCAAACACTACACACCCTCAGCGATGAGCAACGTATTGTGGGTATCATATCACACGTGGCAGAATTGCGTGAGCGTATTCCCACCAAAATCGAAGTAAAGAAAGTAAAAAATGGCAGTGTATTGAAAATAAATATTTAATAATTGTTTTTTAGTTTACATTTACCAAGTGCTATTACAAATTTGCCTATTTCGATAACCAAAACCTTGCCTGCGCTAATTGTCTGGCAATTTTTGTGGAAGCACTAAATTAGCCAAAGTTTTGCCATTTTGAGCAAAGCAAAGACCTCAAATTTCGCTCATAACTCGTTGATTAACAAAGAGATGATTCACTTCATTCAGCATGACAAAACAAGCGTTTTTTTCTATCTGTCCACAAAAATTGTCAGAGTGCCTAATTTTCAAAGAACCAAAACTTTGTAATAAAAAGATATTTTTATTTTTCATTTTTTTGTGTATTATTGCACCCTAACATTTGCCATAAAATTAGACTTTACCTATGAACGAAAAAACATACCAAGTGCCTATAATGGCTGATATGCTCGCCGCAGGCAAAACCCCTGAAGTATTATTTTGGGTAGGTTGCGCAGGCTCATTTGATAGTCGGTACAAAGCGGTTACAGTCGCCTTTATAAAAATTCTAAACCATGTGGGCATCAACTTTGCCGTATTAGGGCCTGAAGAAGCATGCACAGGCGACCCTGCAAAACGTGCAGGCAATGAATTTACGTTCCAAATGCAAGCTATTGCCAATATACAAGTTATGAACGGTTATGGGGTTCAAAAAATCGTAACCGCTTGTCCGCACTGCTTCAACACCCTCAAAAACGAATATCCTGAATTGGGTGGAAACTATGAGGTAATACATCATGCTACTTTTTTGCAACAACTTATAAATGATGGTCGTGTGAAAATGCAGGAAAAAGGCGACTTCATAGGCAAAAAAATAACCTATCACGACTCATGCTATATCGGAAGGGCAAACAATATTTATGAAGCACCACGTGCTGTATTGCAAAAACTTGATGCCGAATTGGTTGAGATGAAACGTTGCAAAACCAAAGGCTTATGTTGCGGTGCGGGTGGTGCGCAAATGTTTAAAGATGCCGAAAAAGGTGTAAAAGAAGTTAATCATGAGCGTATGGAAGATGCCATTGCTACAGGCGCGCAAACTATTGCAGTTGCTTGTCCTTTTTGTATGACGATGCTCATAGACGGCACCAAAAAGTATAACAAAGAAGAGCAAATCAAAGTCTATGACCTTGCCGAACTCGTAGCAAAAGCAGAAGGCTTATAACTAATTTAATGTTTGCTATAAGATATTGATTATCAATATCTTATAGCTATAAAAACCATACATTTTAGTTTTATAAACATACTACTAAAAACCAGGCATTTGCACCCAACAATTTAATATTTTTAGCATGAATACGCAAATATCCTTAGATATATCTGATGAACTACATTGTATTATCAATGCACAAGGCGAAATTTTGGGGCTAAACCAAAAATTTGCCGAAGTCTTGTATATGCACAAAGATAGTTTGGTAGGCAAGCCTTTTTATAATTTACTACAGGACAATCAACGCATTACATTTGAAGAGTTTTTTAAAAACTTGCCTACCCAAAAAGCACGCAACTTTCAAGTTGAGCTACTAAACACGCTACAAGAAACGGTGCAAGTACGCGGACGTATAATGCGAGATGAAGGTGGCAACACCTATCTCTCGGGAGCAATATACCTTGTACAAGAGGCGCGTTTGGCACGTTTCAAACGGTTTTTTGACCTGTCGCTTTTGGAAATGGTCATAAGTATTGATATAGAAGGTAGTTTTACATACTTCAATCGCGGCTTTTCCGATATGCTTGGCTATTCCTCTACAGAAATAAATAATTTCAATTTCTTTGAAATGATAGAGGAAAGTGATATAGAAAATACGCAAACTAACCTCGAAATGCTAAAATTACACGAGGGCATTACCCGTAATTTTAATAATAAATGCAAACATAAAGATTATGGGTTTAGGCTTATCTCGTGGCGCATGACGTTCAACAAAGATGCTTATTATGCTGTAGGAACTGATATAACCGAGCAAGAGGAGCAACGACAACAAAACGATAAATTGCTCAAAGACCTTGAAACCCAAAATAAAGAACAGAAGTTTACCTTACAAGAACTCGAAACACGTAATTTTGAACTAGACCAATTTGTCTATAAAGTATCGCATGACCTGCGCGCACCGCTAACCTCCATTATGGGGCTTATCAATCTCTCGCGTATGGACGGGGATACTTTCGAAAAAATGCACCAATACATAGACTTAATAGAAGGTAGTACGCATAAATTAGACAACTTTATTACTTCTTTATTGGAATATTCAAGGTCAAATAGACAAGATAAGGAAGCGCAAAAAATAGATTTTGCACAACTCATAGAAGACGGACTCGAAGACCTAAAATATATACAGGATTATAATAAACTTGAAATTGATATTCAGATAAAAAAAGGCGAAACAGATTTTTTCTCAGAGCAAATGAAGTTAAGCGTCATTTTCAATAATATCCTTTCAAATGCAGTCAAGTATCAAAATAAAAAAGTAGCCCCTAATTTTCTCAAAATTGAGATAGACACTACTTCTGAATGGTTTGCGCATATTCGTGTGTGGGACAACGGCATAGGTATCCACAAACTTTACATAGAGCAAGTATTCAATATGTTTTTCCGCGCTACCGAAACCTCTCAAGGCTCTGGCTTAGGTTTGTATATCGTCAAACAAGCTGTAGAGCGATTAGGAGGCGTGATAGAAATTAACAGCGAAAATGGCGCGTTCACAGAAGTTCTGATGCAAATTCCTAATAGAAAATCTAAAATAGACAAGCCAAATTAGGCATCCTAAAGTGCCTTTCTTTTGAGTAGCAGAATACCACTCGCAAAGGAAAACTCACTGCGAAACGACCTATTTTTATTTTTTCAACTTTAGAACAGCCTTTACGCTGTTCTAAAAGATTGCCACTTGCGCATTGATTATCAGGGTTTTGCTTTCCTTAGCACGTACCGCAGCAACCATCATTATTGTTTTTACTTTTGCGATTATTTCTATTTTTAGCCATTTGCCCCATTAGTATTCTTGCACAAGTATTGAAATTAGCGACATTTTTATGCCTCGTGCTTGGTATAGTATTTTCGCGAACAAGCTGCATGGTTTGAAAACCTGCTCCTTTTGCGGCATCTAACTCTTGCTCTATATCTGAAAGAAAAAGAATTTCGCGTGCGGTTATACCAATCTCTTTTTGAATATTTTGATAGGCAACGATTTCCCGCTTATTACCTACTCCCGTATCAAAATAGTGCGAAAAAAGAGGAGTCAAATCCCCAAAATCCGAACTGCCAAACAGTAGTTGTTGCGCCTTAACAGAGCCAGAGGAGTAAATGCCTAATTGCATACCTGCCTGTTTCCATTTTGTTAAAACAGGAGGCACATCTGTATAAATATGCCCTTTCAATTCGCCTGTGCGATAGCCCTCTTGCCACACTAAACCTTGTATAGCTTTCAGGGCAGGATGTTTACGGTCTTCCAACGCCCATGCTAATAATTGTTCGACAGCTTCCGTTTCCGAAATATTTCGTTTTTGCTCTGTAAGTACAGTGGCTTGCGTAGCCTGAAGTTGTATATTAAGCAGTTCATTTTCAGGATTTCGATTTGTATATTCCTTAAAATGAGTAGAAAAGTAAGGGAACAACACTTCATATACAAAATTAACGGAGGTTGTAGTGCCTTCTATGTCGGTGAGTATATATTTCATAAAGTTATTAGAATTTTATTACTAAGGTGGGCATAGTCGCTCTAAGTTTAGTTTCTAAATCTTCTGTTATTTGAAACTTAGATAAGCTAATTTCTTTTAGGTTTTTTAATTCAAGTACCCATTCAGGCAAGTTTAAACCATCGATTCCGCCTATATACAGCACCTCAAGTGCTTGCAATGCCTGCATACTATCAGGTAATAATTTAATAGGGCTACGGGCTATTTTAAGGGCTTTCAGATTTTCCAAGTTGCTTATTTCGGAAGGAATAACTGTTATTTCTGAGTCGCGCAGGTCTAATTCTTCTAAATTTTTTAAATTACCGATACCCTCTATGGATTTAATTTTAGTATCTTCGAGGGAGAGTTTTTGCAGTTTTGTAAGTTCCCAAAAGCCGTCAGGCAAGCTCGTGAGCGGGTTTCGTTCAAGGTCAAGGTCAGTTAGTTGGTTAAGTTGTTTGAAGTCTTTTGGCAGTTCGTTGAGTTTGTTAAAAGACAGATTCAATACATTTAATTGCGTCAATAGAGAGAAATCATGTGGCAATCGCTTGATATTGCATTGTGCAATATTCAAGGTTTGTAGTTCGACAAGACGCGGAATTTTAGACAATATTTCTTCAACGTTCCATGTGTGCAGGTCTAAGTTAATAATACTCAAAATAGGCTCAAACACATCGTAGCGCAGACAATAGCTTATTTTCATGTCAGTACTACGCAAAAGCGCGTACAGCTCTTCGTCTTGCATCAAACCTAACGAGGTAAGAAATTGAAAAGCTATTTCTATATTTGTTTCTTCATCAGAGCGCAAAAAATCTTTGAGGTGTGTTGCCCAATCAAAAACATCTTCTTCTGTTTCTATATTTGTGGTGTCCATCTAATTTGAAAATATGTATTTTAAGCAAAAATACATATTTTTTTTGAAAAATCAAAAGTATTAAATTATTGCGTCAAGAGCACCTTGTCTGCCTGCACATAGAGGCTTGCCTGCCTGCCAAAAATAAGGCTTAAGTTGTGTTCCTCATGCCCAATAGGAAAGTTATAAGCCACAGGGTACGTGTAATGAGCGACTATATCGGCTATCAGTTCATGCACTGTTTTACCAAACGAATTATCAGTATCACGCATTTCACTAAACTCGCCTACCACTAATCCTGCAAGATTTTGTAATTTTTTAGCTCGAAAAAGTTGTACCATCATGCGGTCTAAATGATATAGATATTCGCTCACATCTTCGAGGAAAAGTATCTTGCCTGCCATATCAATTTCAGAAGGTGTACCTATAGTATTCGCCAACAGCGACAGATTTCCGCCTATAAGTTGTCCTTTTGCCTCGCCTACTCTATTCAGCGGGGCAGGCAAGATGCTAATAGGCTCTGTAATACCAAACAAAACTTTGCGCAGGCTTTCTATTGTTTCGTGTGTTTGTTTAGGAAACAACAAAGGCATTGTGCCATGCACACATTCAAAACCTTGTTTATGTATCTCGCAATGCAAAATAGTAATATCGCTAAACCCTACCACCCATTTAGGAGCTTGCCTAAAGTGAGTGAAGTCTAAATTATCCACAATTCGGCTTGTTCCATAGCCTCCACGTGCGCAAATAACCGCTTTAATATCTTGGTTATTGAGCATTATTTGAAGGTCGTGTGTACGTTCAAGGTCTGTTCCTGCAAATACATAATGGCTTTTATACAAATTTTCGCCCAACACTACGTTTAAACCCCAACTTTCCAAAATAGAAATAGCATGGCTAATTTCTGCTGGGACTACTTTTTTGGCGGGTGCAATAATGGCAACTTTATCGCCTATTTTTAAATATGGAGGGGTTTGCATGAAGTATTTATGTAAAATTACGTTATATTTTTTTTATTCTGTATTTAAAATAATAACTTATTAAATTATTTA
>JAYTNK010000479.1:0-5131 GCA_043748375.1 Cytophagales bacterium | reverse complement strand
GAATAGTTTTGCCCAATTTATCTTTACTTTCTACTTTGGGAATGGCTTTTGTGTGCTTGTCGTCAGGTGTAAAATCATCAACTTCGAGCGTAATACCTTCAAAAGTCCCTCTATTTTCAGAAGTTTCTTTAGGATTTGTTTTGGCTGTGGGTGTGCTAATGATAGTTTTATCAAGAGGTGTTTTGGTAGCTTTTTCAGGGGTAGAGGTAGCCATTTTGTCTTTCATATTCGGCTTCCATTCGCCTATTTTATTGGCTATGTTGCGAAATGGATTGCTAAAATTTTTGAACATTTCAGCTTGGGAAGGCATATCAGCAGGCATTTGCACAAAATAATACAAAAAGACCGCAAACGCAAACAGTACGATAACCACCGCGCCCATGCCAAATAAGCCGCGCAAAACTTCAGCCATAATAAAACCTAAGCCGCCGCCCCAAAATCCAATCCCTGACCGCGTAGCAAATATAGTACTTAACAAAATAGATGTCCAAAAAATAGCCACTCCACCCCACTTTAAAGCTATAATGAGTGGAAAAAGCTCGTTTTTAAATATCAATCGCCAGCCCAAAATAAAGGTTATAGGTACTAATACAAAAGCCGCAATACCAAACCATTTGAATATAAAAATATGCGACAGCATAGCTCCCGCGAGTCCCAGCCAATTTTGGACTTCTTGGGCATTTTGATGGAAGTCATCTTGTACGCCACCTTCTATCAGGCTTTGGTCTTCCATCCCTGTAAAAAAATAAGACGTAAATGCCACTAATAAGGCAAATGAACTCAATACTAAAAAAGCACCTAACACCAATTGGAAGCGCACATCGCGGAGTGCGAGGTCGCTTAGTCGTTGCATGAAAGGTTTACTATTTTCAGGATTTTTAAAGCTATTTTCTTTGTAGGTAGTCTTTGCCATGTGAGGTTTGGGTATGAAAGTTATACACTGTTTATTTACTCCTATGTAATTTTTCAGGGCAAAGGTACGCTTTTTTTTTTGTTCAGCCAAATGATAATTACATAGATTTTCGCAGGCAAGGGCGATTTTTGTGCAATAGACTTCCTGCGAAAGTACCTTTTCCCTCTCTCAAAATGGAGAGAGGGCAGGGTGTGAGGTTTCTAAAAGACACTTTCGCAAGAAGTCTAATATATTACTATAATTTCATTCCCCAAATCAATACGTCATCTATTTGGCGTTCATCACCTGCCTGCAGCCAATTATAAAATTCAGCGGCAAGTGTTTCTTCTTGTACCTTGGCAGGCAAGTCGCAAATTTTCGGCAATAACGCTTTAAATTTAGCTACACCAAATTTTTTCCTTGCCTCCCCACCAAACTGGTCTAAATACCCATCAGTCGTTAAATATAGGGTAGTTGGCTCACTAAAATCAAAGATGTGTTGTTCAAAAGTTCGTATCGCCTCGCGTTGTTCGCCACCTATGGTCGCTTTGCTGCCTTTCAACGTTATCAGTTCCCCATTTTGCACTATGTACAGTGAATTTTTTGCACCTGCAAAAGCGAGTTTTCGCGTGCTTGTATCTACGTGGAGCAAGACCGCGTCCATACCATCTCGGTTATCCGTTTCAGCTTGCTTGAGCGATTGCCGAATAGTGATGTGCAATTCAGCCAAAATCTCATTCGGAGCAGTAATTTTGCGTTGGTTGATAACTTCGTGCAAAATCTCATTGCCTATCATACTCATAAACGCGCCAGGTACGCCATGTCCTGTACAATCAGCTACCATAGCAATAAACCCCTTTTCAGTAGGTGTAAAGAAATAAAAATCTCCACTCACTACATCAAGTGGGCGAAAAAATAAAAAGAAATCAGGTATATATTTATCTATTTCGGCATGGGCAGGCAAGATGGCTTGTTGGATACGTTGCGCGTAAGTAATGCTCGCCAAAATGTCCTCGTTTTTACGCTCTAATTCTTCATTGGTACGATTAAGCGCACGTGTTATCAAGAAGTTGGTACGGAGTGTGTTGTATCTAAAATTCATCAAAAATACCATGCCCGCCGCAACAGGGGCAATCAATAACCAATTTTTTAGCCAAATAGAAAGCATAGGATTAGGATAAAACAACCAAAAAGCACACGCGCTTATCAACATACTCATCAAAGCACCCCAAAATATATATTGCCACTCCCATAAAGTTACTAATCCAAAGGTTATAAAGATGGGAAAAAAAGAAAAAATTGCGCTTCTATAGCTGTCAGGAGTATGCATAAAACTTGCTAAAACCGAAGCCGAAAGACTCATAGAAAGTAAAATAGCATAATTCACAACATAAATATGTATCTTGCCTACGCTATGCATCCATAAAAATAAGACAATACTAAACAAAGGAAAAAATATCCAGCCCCAATAAATTAAAGGCACTTGGGCAATAGGCTGTTCTAACGCAAAGCCAATAGCCGTTCCGCCACAATAGGCGATGCTAGCTAATAGACTACCACTAAATCTAATCCGCTCATTGATACGCAAAAGCTCTGCATACCAGGCATCTTCATCTGCTTTCTTATTTAAAATATCATTCATTTTTATAATTATGGCAAAAAACTATCCAAAACGTTTGTATATTAGTGCATATTTATGTAGTTTTGTAACAAGATGAAGGAAAATAAAACGCAACAAACCGAAAACAGTGTAGAGGACTTTTTGAACACTATTACTGACGAAAAAATGCGCGAAGCCTGCCAAATAACCGCCATACTCATGCAAGATATTACGCAAGAAGCACCCAAAATGTGGGGTACTTCCATCGTAGGCTTTGGTACTTATCATTATCAATCCACTACAGGCAGGCAAGGCGATTGGTTTAAAATCGGTTTTGCACCTCGTAAACAAAACCTTACGTTTTATATGAGCTTGATAGATATAGCCCAACACACCGAAATTTTAGGCAGATTAGGTAAATATACTACTGGGAAATCTTGTCTATATGTCAGAAAAATGACAGATATTGATATAACTGTTTTGAAAGAGCTTTTGTTGGTTGCACTATCAACTAAAGCCTAAATTTACAAAAAGCTACAAGTTTATGATTGTTTTTGCCGATTGAAAAATGCGAGTTTTTTTGAATAGCAAATACCACTCAAAAAAGACAAAATAGCTCATTTGCTACCGAAAAGGAAAACTCGCTGAAAAATTATGACTACTGCTATAGATTCAAAAATAACCGCTATTGATTGGCATACACTTGCCTACCACGAAGCATGGGCATTGCAAAAGCAATACTTTCAAAACCTTCTGCATGAAAAAGCCACTCAACAGTTCGTTACCAAAAACTATCTTTTCTTGTGTGAACACTTACCCGTTTTTACGCTTGGTAAAAGTGCCAAAATGGAAAACCTTTTAGTTTCTGAAACCCAACTAACAGCCGAAGACATTAGCCTTTATCGAGTGGAGCGTGGAGGCGATATCACCTTTCACGGATTGGGGCAATGTGTAGGCTATCCTATCCTTGACCTTGATAATTTTGCGATAGGATTACGCCAATATATTTTTCAAGTGGAAGAGGTTATCATACGATTGTTGGCTATGTACGACATAAAAGCAGATAGACTCGTCGACTCTACAGGCGTTTGGGTGGCAGGCAAGCGCAAAATATGTGCCTTAGGTGTGAAAAGCAGTCGTATGATTACTATGCACGGCTTTGCTCTTAATGTGAATACAGATTTACATTATTTTGATTATATAAATCCTTGTGGTATTCGCGATAAAGGCGTAACTTCTATGGCAAAAGAACTTGGAAAATCTATTGATATGCAAGCCCTTAAAATAAATTTGATAGCTATTTTTCAGACAGTTTTTAATCTTGCTGACGAGTAGGCAAGTCCAAAAAATATGGGCTATAGTTAAAATAACTACAGCCCATACTTTATTAACCTAATAATGCGTTTAATTTGTTTGCCAAAGTAGCTTTGGGTACTGCCCCTACCACTTTATCCACTACTACACCGTTTTTGAAAAACAACAAAGTAGGAATACTGCGCACACCAAACTCAACCGAAGTGTTAGGATTCGCATCTACATCAATTTTGCCTATGACAGCTCTGCCTGCATATTCGTCAGCAAGTTCAGCTACAGATGGTCCAATCATTTTACAAGGCCCGCACCACTCAGCCCAAAAATCTACTAATACAATTTGGTCAGTTGCCAACGTTTCATTGAACGTTGCATCGGTTATTTCAAGCGTATTTCCCATTGGGTTTTGAAAAGATTTAATTTTTTACTTATATTTGATACAAAAATTGGGAACAAAAAGTTTCTGAAACTCCTTAAATATTTATGAAAAAGCGCGCACAGCTCTATAGCGGGTGTTTGCTCATAGCACGCCCATATTTGCACGACCAAAACTTTGAACGAACGGTCATTTTTATTTGTGAACATAATGCAGAAGGCTCATTTGGTTTGATTTTGAATCAAATTACTCCTTTTATGCTTAATGATGCCTTAGGGACGGATTTTTATAGCGATATGCCCTTACGCATAGGCGGACCTGTAGGACGCAATAGTATCCATTTTTTGCATAGACTTGGGCATCAAATTAGTGATTCCGTAGAAGTTTTACCAAACTTGTTTTGGAGCGGTAATTTTGAAGATGTGAAGGTTTTGCTAAAAATCGGTAGCATAAAGCCACAAGATATGCAGTTTTTTGTAGGTTATTCGGGCTGGAGTCCTGACCAACTCCAACAAGAATACGATAAGGACGCATGGGTAATAGCCGAAGCACACGCAAGTTTAATCTTAGATACTTTGCCCGATGCTATGTGGCGCGAAGTGTTGAAAGAAATGGGTGGCGAATATAAAGTCATGGCAAATACGCCACTTGACCCTCGCATGAACTAAAAAAACTTGCCTGCCAAAACCAGACAAGTCAGACAAAATAAAGGGGGATTTGAAAGAGTCGTATTTTTCGAACACTTGCCAATTTTAAGCCTTACAAGTTTATTGTTTTCCTCGCTTCTGTAGCGTATTCTTTTAGGTTGAACACCCTGAAAAGGGACGCTACAGCCTATCATCTTATTAAATTTCCATTCCTTAATTCATAAATAATTGAAGTTCTTCTAAAATTTATACAGGTTTTTTTACATAGAATAGGGGTTGCAACCCCTATTCTATGTAAAAAGGCA
>JAYTNK010000478.1:0-2555 GCA_043748375.1 Cytophagales bacterium | reverse complement strand
ATCTCAAGGTAGGTAATGTTTTCCAAAAAACCATCAGCGGTGGACAACGCAAACGGCTTAATATTGGATTAGAATTATTACGCGAACCCGCCGTTTTATTTGTTGATGAGCCTACGTCTGGTTTGTCCTCGAATGATTCTGAAAATATCATAGATTTATTAAAAGAGCTTTCTTTGAAGGGAAAACTCGTTTTTGTGGTAATTCACCAGCCATCTTCTGATATTTTTAAAATGTTTGACCGCCTTATAATTTTAGATGTGGGTGGCTACCAAATTTATTATGGCAATCCTATAGAAGCTGTAACCTATTTTAAAAGCATTGCCAATCTTGTAGATAGCGATGCGGCGGTCTGCAATACTTGTGGGAACGTTAATCCAGAGCAAATATTCAATATTATTGAAACCAAAGTAATTGACGAATATGGACGATATACTCAAGAAAGACGCACCTCGCCTGCCCAATGGCGCAAACATTACGAAGAGATATTCCCACTTGAGCGCAGCAAGAATACCTACCATGAGGCACCCACTCAAACCCTAAAAGTACCCTCTTATTTAGCACAATGGACTATTTTTGTTAAACGTGATATGCTTGCCAAACTAAGTAACACCCAATATATGGTGATTAGTTTATTGCAAGCTCCATTTTTGGCTATGGTTTTGGCTTTTATTGTGCGTTATCAGACAGGCGACACCTATACTTTCAAAGAAAACCCGAACATTCCCGCCTACATATTCATGAGTATCATTGTGGCTATGTTTATAGGCTTGATAATTAGTGCTGAAGAAATCATTAAAGACGGTAAAATACGAAAACGGGAATCGCTTTTGAACCTTAGTTGGGGTAGTTATTTATGTTCCAAAATGGCTATTCTTTTTACACTTTCGGCTATTCAAGCACTTAGCTATGTCTTGATTGGAAATTGGATTTTAGATATACGCGGTATGAATTTTAGTTATTGGCTGGTATTATTTTCTACTACATGCTTCGCCAATATGTTAGGGTTAAATATCTCGTCTGCCTTCAATTCCGTGATAACAGTCTATATTTTGATTCCTATTTTGCTCATTCCACAACTGATTTTGGGAGGGATTGTGGTCAAGTTTTCAGACGTGAATCCTACCTTAGCCTTTGGCAATAAAGTACCTTTAATTAGCGAATTGATGACTTCGCGCTGGTCGTTTGAAGCCTTGGTAGTAAGTCAATTCAAAGATAACGCTTACCAAAAAATGTTCCATGAATATGACCAAGTCATGGCAATGGCAGATTATAAAAAAATATATTACCTTCCACGTTTAGAAACTGCCGTTGATTTTTGTGTGAAAAACATAGGAACTTCAGATGCTATATTGCAAAAACAAGTGGACAAAAATTTACAACTTCTACGCCAAGAGTTTATACAAGAGGGGCTGCTTTTGCCTCAAGTAACTTTCAAACGCGCTAAAGACTTTGAAATTAAGGGTTTTCGCCCTGATGAAACCTTTGCTAAAGAAGTACGCTTACACTTATTGGCTTTGCAAAAAGTATATATTCGACAATACAACTATGCGAATAAAGCAAAAGATAAGCACATGACAAGCCTTACGCGCACACCTGAAGACCGAGATAAATTAGTCGAGATTTCAAAAGCCTACCAAAACAAAGCGATTGAAGATTTGGTAAAAAATACAAATGATGTAAATCGTATAGTAGAAATAGACAATCGTCTGATACAACGCATTTACCCTGTTTACCAAATTCCTACCTTGAAACCCGATAGCTGGATACCTGCTTTAGATTTTAGAACGCACTTCTACGCCTCCAAAAAGCCATTATTTGGCTATCATATTGACACGCTTTTGTTTAACGTTTGTTTTATTTGGGCAATGACTTTGTTATTGTGCGTAATGTTGTATTTTAAGTTCTTAGCAGAATCTTTTCATGCTATTTCGCTTTTGTTTGGAAAAAAGAAAAAACGTGGATTGAGAAACTAAATACTTATGCTAATTTATTTATGTAAAGCTTAAAATGTAATCTAAAAATCCTCCATCACAACTCCCTATGTGGTTTCAAAATCTTAAACTAAGTAGCAAACTAATCCTTAGTTTTGGCTTAGTCGTCTTTGTTTTATTAATAGTCAATATTCGCTCCAATTTGAGCCTGCTTTTTTTGCAAAAAAGCAATAATCAAATTGCAGAGGTACACTTGCCTGCCTTAGTTGCTTTAGCAGAAACAAAATTATTGCTTTCCGATTTTCGCACTGCTCAATTAGACCATGCCACTACCACAGACACCCTCCGCATGATGTTTGAGGAGGGAGCTATCACTAAACTTATAGCCGAGATACAACAAAAACAATATGTGTACAAAGAATTTATTGAAAAAGAAAATTCAGACAAAAAGCCTGCTTTACAAAAACTTTATACAGATTATGAAGAAAATTGGGAGGAATATTTAATCAAACATCAAAGATTTATTGCCCTCTCGCGTGCTAATAAAAATATAGATGCCTTAAAATTTTTAGAAGGAGATGCTAAATTTGTATTTAATTATGCTGTTGATAGATTAACAAAATT
>JAYTNK010000477.1:0-7096 GCA_043748375.1 Cytophagales bacterium | reverse complement strand
CCTTAAGTGACTCTTTTCAAGATAATTTACTTGCACCGCCCGTTTATACGCGACCTGCTATGTATGAAGACTTGGAGATTCCCTCCATTTTATTGAGTGGCAATCACGCTAAAATAGGCGAATGGCGCGACGAGCAATCTATAGCCCGCACCCAAGAGCGCAGACCAGATTTATTAGAGGGATTGATGTAAGCCCAAGCAATAAACGGAAACACTCTTGCTAGACATAAATTCATGAACCCATTAAATAAACCCCACAATTTTAATCGTGGGGGTAATCTCATCCTTGTTTAATGCTCGCACCACTTCCATTAAGTTAGCTATAATAGTTATTTTGGGTTACAAAAAAACAGTCAGACGCTACGAACTTATTGTTTTATAGGAAAAATACAATTTAAAATAAAAACCTGCTTTAGAGCATCATCTCGCCGTTTTGGTTGTCATAGTAGCAGATATGTCTATTCTTTTTAGAACGTGATTTGTGCATTGCCTGCCGTTTGCGAAATAGATTGGCTGATAAAATTTATCATCTTGCGTATTTCTGCTCCTGAAGTGCCTACTTTGGCGAGGTGTTGTAAGCCCATATCTTTTTGAGCTTTTTCGAAAGAGTTTGCACTGCCTACGCCAAATAAAATAGTGGTAAACGAGAAAGCATTTTGCTCTTGTGCCAATATCTCGGTTATTTTCTCCTTTACGTGTTTGGCTCGAATAGTGCTGCTATTATCTTCCCCGTCAGTAATAACAAACAAGAGCGTTTTGGCTGTAACGCCTGATGCCTCTAAGTTTTGCCTATAATCTATAGCTATTTTCAATCCTTGTGCAGTGGCTTGATAGAGGGCGGTGCCTCCACCAGATGGTTTGAAATCCATAGTAGGGATTTGTTTGATAGGCTGAAAGCCCGAAACCACCTCGACTGTTTCGTTGAATGTTACAAGCGAAACCATCAACTGCTCTGCCACGTGAGATTTCTGCATGGTTTGAGTAAAGTCGTTAAATGCGTGATTCAAATCTTTCGCATAGGTAGAAATAGAAGGGGAAATATCAACTACAAATACTGCATTGATAGTTTCATCTACTTGTATTTCGTTGGGGTCAAAATTATTGAAATTCAAATTGAAGTCAATAGCATCAAAATCAGCCATGTTTAAGTTTTTTAGTAGGTTAGCAGAGTAAATACATCATATTTTAGGCTATCGGCAAGGAAATAGTAAAGGTAGTACCTTTATCAAGTTCACTTTTTACTAAAATATCGCCTTGCAATTGATTTACCAAGGCTTTTATAATAGAAAGCCCCAAGCCTGTTGAAGCTTCGTTACCTGTAGGTTTCGCGCTTAGTTTTTGGAATTTTTTAAACATAAGTTGTTGGTCTTGCTCACTCATGCCTTGCCCTTCATCTTTTACGGATAGCTGGCATCTATTATCTTCTATTTGGAGCAAAACATACACATTTGTATTCGGGTGCGAGAATTTGATAGCATTGGACAACAAGTTATCGACAATGCGCATAAGATTTCCCTCATTGCTTTTGATAACACATGGTTTGACAGCTTCAAAGTGTATCGCGATACTTTTCTTGTCGGCTATTGGTTTAAAATGTTCTATCAAACTGAGCGTCCAAATATTCATATCTATTGTTTTAATCTCTAAACCACCTGCATCTGCTTCTTGCGCATTGATTATTAGAATATCATCTATAAGTTTTCGCCCCTCTTCCAACACCTTTTCAATCATATTAATACATTGCTTTTGTGCTTCATTTATATCTCCATCATAAGGTAAAAATTGTATCAAGCCGAGTGCTTTATTCAAGGGAGAGCGTAAGTCGTGTGATACTATAGTCATAAGATGGTTTTGCTCACGAGATAAATCATCTAATTGTTGGCGTTGGCGTTGCAAAGCAGCTTCGCTTCGCTTTACAGCTTGGTATAAACGCGACAACTTTAGCCCCGCATTAACGCGCGCTAAAAGTTCCATTTGGTTAATAGGCTTGTGTAGATAGTCAGTCGCACCTGCTTGAAAGGCTAAGTCTATTTCCGAAACCGAAACAGCTATTTCTGTCAAGAGGATGATGGGTGTATTTTGTGTAGTTATATTGGTTTTGAATTTATTGATTACGTCGATACAATTAACATCTGGCATACTCCAGTCCAACATAATTAGGTCGGGTTTTTTTTCGGTAGCTATCCAAATTGCGTCTTTGCTATTCGCTGTTTGGTAAATCTCGTACTTGTCCCTCACTTCTGTTATGAGCGTAGCGATTGATATTAAGTTGCTTACTTCGTCATCTATGATTAAAATTTTTTGCATGATTTTGTAGGAGGATAGAGATAATTTTTTAGTTGTAGGAACGTAATAAACACTAAAAAGTTTCTAGATTGATGGGTTTATTGGTGCCAATTTGAACGCCAACCACAAGAATATCATCGACCTGCGAGTGATCCACCATCCATTCATCAAGCGTAGAAGCTAATATTTTCTCTTGTTCTGCCATATCTTGTTGGTGAATTTGGGTAAGTAGTTTGCGGAAACGCGTAACCATAAACTTGCGCTTGTCTTTACCTCCAAATTGATCTTGGTAGCCGTCAGAAAACATATACAACGTAGTTGGCTCGCTTATATCTACAATATGTTTGGTAAATTCAAGCTCTTCTTGATACAAATAACCGCCTATAGGTGCTTTATTGCCCTTTATTTCGTGCATTTCACCTTTTTGCATATAGACGAGTGGGTTTTTTGCGCCTGCAAATTCAAGGCGAGGCTTTCCAAATAAATCTTGCATATCAGGCGGAACTTGGTGGATGGTGCAAACCGTCATATCCATACCCTCCTCATTGCCACTTTCTTTTTGGCGTAGGGTGTAACGCATCTCTAAGTGTAACTGCCGTAAGATTTTGTCAGGTTCGGAAATGCCTTTGAACGTTACTATTTTGTGCAACAAGTCGTTGCCTATCATACTCAAAAATGCACCAGGAACACCATGCCCTGTGCAATCAATAACTGCCACAATAGTTCGATGGCTTTTGACATTAAACCAATAAAAATCGCCACTTACAATATCGCGTGGGCGAAAGAAAACGAAAGAATCTACAAACGCGTTGCGGATAGTTTCTGTTTTGGGAAGCATGGCAGTTTGAATATGGCGAGCATAAATAATGCTATCCACTAAATCACGGCTTTGACGGTCTATTACTTTTTGTTTTTGGGTAATTTGCGCTTGGCTGCTATCTAAGGCTTGTATCAGGGTGTTGTCATGCTTTAGTAAGGTGTGTTCTAACTTTGTAATATGGCTAATTTGTTGCAACGTCAAGGCTTGGAGGCTTTGATTTTGCTGATACAAGGAGTTGCTCTGCTGTTTCAACTGATTGATTTCCAAGTTTTTGGCTGTAAAATCATCTGTTTCTTCTTTTTGTTCACTAAAAGTTTTAGGCTTCAGCAAGATGTATGTTAGAATAGCACTTGCGCCACCTGAAACCAAGACGCAAGTGTACAAAAGCGGCTGTTGCCACAAAGAAATATCTAAAAGTATTACCATTTGAATAAAATTAAAAAAAGATGCTTATTGTTTACCTACAAAAATAAGACTACATATTGGTATTTTTAAAAAATCACTTCTAATAACCACCATTATAAATCATAAACCATCTTGAGCCTTACTTTTTACAATTTTTCACCTGCTTGTATGGCTACAGGCAAGATGTTTTCTTGAGGAGGCAAAGGGCAAACAAATGCATCATTATAGGCACAATAGGGGTTATAGGCAAGATTAAAATCTAATAAAACGGTCTTCTGCCCATTGCGGTAGGCAAGGTCAAGATAACGTCCTGCGCCGTAGGTTTCTGTGCCTGTAGTAGCATCACGAAAACCTACCCACAGTATTGGATCGACAAATTTTCGTCTTAGTGCCAGCAATTTATATTTTTTTCCTGATAATTCAAAATGTAAATAGGCATAACACAAATAAACTTCTGTTTCGCCTTTACTCATCTTAACTTCTGTAGGCACTGGCTTATCTAAAAGCTCTACCCTTGCCTGCACTTTGTATGCTTCAATAGGCTGAAAGTAGGCAAGTGTTTTAAATTTTGCCTTACCTTTAAAGGGCGAATCAGGCGAATCGCGCAAAAATTTCTCTTTCACAAACCGCTTCTCAGCTATTGTGTCAGCATACTTGCCTCCCCCATCTTGAGTCAGTACTACATAACTCAAGATAGCTAATAAAGCAAGCGCAACGAAAATATAAATAATTTTAGAACTATTAAACATAAAATTGTATAAAATTAGAAAGATGCATCAAGCCTATACATAATATCGGTGCGTAAAACATATTTTACACCTTGCTTTACCTCAGTACCCGCATGCAATAAATGATGTTGAAAAATAAGGGCTGTGCCTTGTTTGGGATTTATACTAAAATCTTGAAAAGTAGTTTCGCCTCCTTCATATCCGTCATTTAGATATATCATAAAAGTAAAATAACTTGCCTCCGTTTCATTACGGACATAACTTTGGTCTCGATGTTTTTTAAATTGTTGTCCTGCTTGATATTTATAAAATCTAAATAATTCATTCAATCCAATAGCTTTACTATTTCCGAATTTACTTGGCGCAAATGGTTCTAAGGCTTCCCAAATAGTCGTGGCAAGTACCTCATCATGATAGAGTACGCGGTCATTATTACGCACTTCTTTAAGCATCATTTGTCCATTTTTGGTCGTAACCGTAGCTTCTTCATACCCAACGGCTTCACTTTTAGCTATCAAGTCTTCGCAGGTTTGTTTTGTCCAAAAACCATCAATCGTAAAAATATTTTCTTTATGTTTTACCAATTCCATATTATTTTTTATGATAATTATGTCATGCCACTTATATTTTTCAAAATATTATCAAGCAAAAACAACCATATTTTCACCCGCATAACTTTCTGCGACTTCTTGCAAAGTAGCCTCTACTTCGGCAGGCGAGCTTGCCTGCACAAGGCGGTTACGATAAGGCTTGAAGTCGTGTAAACCCTTAAAATAAGGCGCGTAATGTCTGCGCATTTCGAACAAGCCCAACTTTTCGCCTTTCCAAGTAAGGGAATGGCGAAAATGTTGCAGGCAAGCTTTCATACGCTCCTCCAGCGTAGGCAAGGCAAGGTGCAAACCTGTTTCCATATAATGTTTTATTTCTCTAAAAATCCAAGGGTAGCCAATCGCTGCACGCCCAATCATAATGCCATCTACGCCATAACGTTCTTTATAAGTGAGGGCTTTTTCAGGCGAGTCAATATCTCCATTACCAAAAATAGGTATTTTGATGCGCGGATTTTCTTTGACCTTGCCTATAAGATACCAATCAGCATCGCCTTTATACATTTGGGCACGTGTGCGTCCGTGAACCGTAAGTGCTTGAATACCAATATCTTGCAACCGTTCAGCTACTTCCTCAATATTCTTGGTGCTATCGTCCCAACCGAGCCGTGTCTTTACAGTAACAGGCAAGTGCGTAGCCTTTACAACGGCTTCAGTCATTTGCACCATTTTAGGAATGTCTTGCAACAATGCCGCGCCTGAACCTCTGCACGCCACATTTTTTACAGGACAGCCATAATTTATATCTATCAAATCAGGATTTGCGCGAGAGGCTATTTCAGCACATTGGCGCATAGTTTCTACATCACTCCCAAAAAGTTGAATGCCAATGGGACGTTCGTATTCAAAAATATCCAACTTTTGAATGCTTTTGGCAGCATCGCGTATCAGTCCTTCTGAAGAAATAAATTCAGTGTACATCATATCTGCGCCATATTCTTTGCACACAGCACGAAACGGCGGATCGCTTACATCTTCCATAGGAGCAAGCAAAAGGGGGAAATCACCCAACTCAATATTGCCTATCTTAACCATAACTTAAAAGTACTTTTTGCAAAGGTAAGCGATATTAGGCAAAAAAACGGCGCATTTATAAGAAAATGGCGCGTTTTCTTTTCGAGTATCAGATACTCAAAAAGAAAACGTGCGGAAAATGCACGGAAAATGCGCTGACAGTTTTATTTTTAGACAAAAAAAAGTATCTTTGCAAGTATGAGATTTAAATTTTGCTTCTGTATCGTTCGTTATTGGGTAGAGGCGGTAGGCAAGTTGTTTTCACGCTCACGTTAATCAATCCTCGCCTGCCCACCTTTAACTGCCTAACCTTGCCTGCTCATGTGGAAATTCTATTCGCTTCGTAGTCGCCTGATGCTTATCTTATTTGGCTTTACCCTCATGACCATTTTCGTGGGGCTAATGGGGCTGTGGTTTTACCAAAAAACAAGCAAACTCGCCACTATTACGGGGAGTATTGAGGAGTCCTTAATCAAAACCCTCCAACTCTTAAAGATTGAACAAGATTTCTTTAATACGGAAACGGTCAATCCAAAGTTTTACCAAACGGGTAGTAGTCAATATCTTGGCAAGCACGAAAACATGATGGAAGAAGTAAAGGATAAACTGTATAGCCTTTTGGAACTAAACGGTATTCGCGAACTCTATGCTGATGATGCCGTACTTACTGAAGAAATTAAACGCATTATACTCGAACTCGAACAATACGAACTTGATTTTCAACGCCTTGCAGAACTCATACGCAAACGTGGCTTTTGGTCTGACGGCATCGAGGGCAATATGCGCGACAAAATCCGTATCCTCGAAACCACCAATACCGAACTCAAAGCTGAAGATGTATTACTTATCCGAAGGCACGAAAAAGATTACATCAATCGAAAAGATACTATTTATGCGCGCGAAGTAGAAATACTTGTAAACAAAATCAAAGAGAAAATAAAACCTTTGCCCAATGCCTCCTCTATCGCACATGTATTACTTGGCGACTATCTGCGGAGCTTCAAGCAAATGGTTAAGTTAGACTCTATCATGGGCAACACAGGCTCTACAGGTTTGCGTGGACAAATGCGTACACACGCCAATCAAACTGCCACGCTTATGGAGAAATTGGTACGTAAAATCAATGCGGAAGTGATGCGTGCTGAACGAAACGCCTTCAATTTGTTTTTGTATGTAACTGTGTTTATGATTGTGTTGAGCATCGTTATCAGCTATGTCGCTTCTGTATTGATAACC
>JAYTNK010000476.1:0-2514 GCA_043748375.1 Cytophagales bacterium | reverse complement strand
AAACCATATTTCTTTTGGTAACCTGCTTTGCCTTGTCCTTCTGTACCAAGTGGTTGAAGAGCTACCCACTTGCCTGCGTCTGCCGAGCCTGTAGGTGCTACTGCTTTAGGGTTGTGGTGGAATACACTAAAGCCTGCTAGTATATAAGGTACAAAAGCTTTGCGACGATAATAACGTCCTTCGCTTTTTACTAAATCAAAAGTAGTAGATATGGCAAATTCTTTAATATCATTACGAAAATGCAAGTTGCGACCATAACGTGCAATTTTTTTCAATTTCACTTCACCTTCAGATGAACCATAGTTTCCTGATGCTTGAAAGTCGTTGCCTGCAATGCGTCCGTATCCTAAACTTGCGCGAACACGCAATCTTGAACCGAATTTACGAGAAGCATGTACAAACAAGCTAGGGCGTGTGCTTCCTAAATTGGTTGATGCGTATTGGTTTTTGGGATTCAAATCGCCAAAATAATTCATAGCATTTGCTTGAAAACCTACTTCCCAATAATTGTCTTGACGACCTTGGTAAGATTGTGCGTAGATTTGAACTATGCTCAAAAGGAAAAAGCCGATGAGGAGCGTTGATTTTTTCATGATGCCTCCTATAGTAGTTTTAGTAAAATACATTTTTAGATTTCTGTTAAACTTTTTGCAATGTGCTACGTAGTGTAAAAACTCTTAGCCCATTTGCTTATTTCTTTTCAAATATTACAAAAAAAATAATAGATTTTTTCTCTTTTTTGCAACCTTTTTAATTTCAATACGTAAATATAGGATGTCTTTTTTTAATATGAAGCATAAAATCAAAAAAAAAATGAAAGTTCTTTATAAAATACAAGTAATTCTTTGTTTTATCCTTTTTTTGAGCTTTTTCTATTTTGATTTTATGTAAAAAAACTTTCTATGTAAGGAAACTTATGTTTGTGCATTTTTTATACACTTGCCTATGAATTAGGCTCTGCGTACGTAAACACTATTATAAAGTTTCATTCTTGACGGCAATATTGCCTCTTTTTTTTTTCTGTGCAAATTTTTTCGAAAAAAAACTGTTTTTTTTTGAAAAAAGAGATTAAGAGCTTGACTGTAAGCATTTTAATTTTAAATATTTTTTTTTAATTTATAAAAAAAAACCTAAAGACATTAGTCTTTAGGTTTTACCTAATATATAATAGTGCGGAGGCTTATGCCGCTTGGAAGTTTGCGCTTACTTGCGCCCAATTCACAATATTCCAAAATGCCGCGATATAGTCGGCACGGCGATTTTGATATTTGAGATAATAAGCGTGTTCCCACACATCTAAGCCTAAAATAGGACGACCACCACAACCTGCATCCGCCATAATTGGGCAATCTTGATTAGTGGTAGAGCATATTTCGAGTTTGCCATTGTTTACACAAAGCCATGCCCAGCCCGAGCCAAAGCGCGAAACAGCCGCTTTTTGAAACTCCTCTTTGAATTTGTCCATTGTACCAAAAGTATTGGTAATAGCTTCGCCCAAAGCTCCAGTAGGTATTCCACCTCCGTTGGGAGATAAAATAGACCAGAAAAAGGTGTGATTGAAATGTCCACCCGCATTATTTCGCACAGGCATATTTTCGCGTCCTAAACCTGTAATAATTTGTTCTACCGTCTTGCCTTCGAGGTCAGTACCAGCGATGGCGTTGTTTAGATTGGTAATATAGGCTTGGTGATGTTTGCCATAATGGATTTCCATAGTTTGGCGGTCAAAATGTGGCTCAAGTGCGTGAAGAGCGTAAGGCAATGTAGGAAGTTCGAAAGCCATGAGGATAGTTTTTGATTAAAAGTGAGAAATACCTTGCAAATATAACAGATAAAACGCGGTAAATGTTCGAGCTTTACAGAAATATTGCAACAGATAGGCTTATTCTACGTTAGTTACAAAATACTGCACGCAGGCAAGTTGGTTTATTATTAACCAACTACCACGCATAAACATTTACCACTATCTTCATGTACTATATTTTGGTTTCTTGCCTGCTTTGTGTTTGTATGCATGCGCAGGCATATACTATAGCTGACTCTGTGAAGGTTCTTAGCTTATTAAAAGAAGGCGAACAAATGCTATCCCAAGAAAAAACAAAAATAATAGCCGCTCAATATTTTGGAGATGCGTTTCGTCTTGCAGGAAATATTGGCTTCTATAAAGGGCAGGGCGAAGCCTTGAGATTATTTGCTATACAAGAGGTTCAACAAAAATCGTCTTACAACAATGAGGCGATGCATTACTTTATCCAGTCCTTGCGCGTTTGGCAAGCCTTGAACAACCCCTATCAAATTGCTAAAACATACATACTACTTGGCGACACCTTTGCTGATAAATGGTATTACTATAGTGAAGGATTAGGTTATTATAAACAAGCCTTAATTTTAATGAGGCGATTGGGTAAGGTAACGGAAATAAATAGCCTACTTTTTAAAATGACACATATAAACCTCAAAATAGGCAATATAACACAAGCTACGGAATATAGTGAGCCTCTTTTTGAATACTAC
>JAYTNK010000475.1:0-2866 GCA_043748375.1 Cytophagales bacterium | reverse complement strand
CAAATTCGCATTGATACAAAAAACGCATTGGGCATCACTACCACAGGATTGAATCTGGGCAGGATATACACGACTTTAGGAGATTATGAACAAGCTATAAATTACTACCAAAAAGTCATAGAAAGTGGCACTCAAGTCCTTGCAAAACCGCGCCTACAACGTGCCTATCAAGGACTTTCCAAAGCCTATAAAGTACTCGATAAACCAAAAGAAGCCCTTGCCTACTATGAAAAGTACATGGAAATCCATAGCATAGTCGTAGGAGAAGAAAATGATGCCAAATACGTAAATCTCGAGACCAAGCACGACTTACAAAAATCTAAACAAGAAGCCGAAATTCATAAACTCAAAAACATAGAACTGAAGCAGGCAAGTGACCTTATTGCCCAGCAAAACATCTACATTGCAGAGGAAAGAAATAAATCCGAACGACTGCTTTTGAATATCCTTCCTGAAGAAGTCGCAGAAGAACTCAAAGAACGCGGACAAGCTACACCAAAGCATTACGAAAAAACAACCATACTATTTACGGACTTCAAAGGATTTACAAAGTTAGTGGAAAAGCTACAACCACAAGACATCATAGAAAATTTGAATACTTGTTTCCTTGCTTTTGATGAAATATGCGAAACCTATAACCTCGAAAAAATCAAAACCATAGGCGATGCCTACATGGCTGTAGCGGGCATTCCGCTAAAAAACCAAACCAATCCCGTAGATGCTGTCAAAGCGGGACTCGCTATGCAGACTTTTATGACAAAGTGGAAAGCAGAAAAAGAGGCGGCTAACTTGCCTGCGTGGGAGCTAAGGGTCGGGATTCATACAGGCGCACTGATAGCAGGCGTGATAGGCAAAAGTAAAATTGCGTATGACGTTTGGGGTGACGCTGTGAATATAGCGGCACGCATGGAGAGTAGCGGAGAGGCAGGCAAGGTCAATATCTCTGAAACAACTTACAACCTTGTCAAAGAACACTTTCGCTGTACACCGCGTGGTCTGATACAAGCCAAAAATAAAGGCGAAGTCCAAATGTATTTTGTGGAAAATTAGCAATTCTTGTATATATTTGTAGTATAGAAGCCTAAAATGGCTTTGATGGCTTTGATGGCTTTGAATTAAAGTAATTTTTCAATTATTCATTTTTTTTCAAAATGAATAAAACAGACATTGATGAAGCTTTAATCAAAAGCATTACGGCATGAAGTCAGAGTTCCCACTGTTCCAAGTTTATTTTGCTAAAAAACAGCTAACTGTTTCAAGTTTAGCGAAGCGTAACTTGGAACTGACTATAGGGCAAGTTTTCAACTTGCGATAGCAACAGCACTACCACACTAAAACCAATACAGAAGGCAAATTATGTAAAAAAGAGCCCACACCATACCCATACGCCGTATCGAGCTAAGTATGTAAAATCCCTGTCTGCGTTGGTAGGCAAGTTTATTTATTTCGTGTGCTGAGGTGTTGAATGAAAAAATGAAAATATTGGCACTTGCCTACCAGCTGTGTGGTTTTGGCAGGCGAGTTCACAACTTGCCTACGAAAACCAAGTCTAAAAAGCAGGAACATGAGGTTTTCAAAATAACACCTTATTTAATTTCTTTTCCATACATTTTTGGCTTCAAAAACTTGATAAAAACTTGTTTGCAAAAATATTTGATGTGTTTAAACTGAATAAAAAGCGTTTTTCATTTTATTTTTAAACATAGTGTTTATATTTGCTAAAATTTTTAACCCCTAATTTTTAAAACGCGTATGTTTACTAAATTCAAAACACTGTTACCTTTTATCTTATTACTTGTAGTAGCCATATCAGGGCTATCCTGCACAGGCGGCTCGGAGAAAGACGCTAAAAAAGAAACTGAATCGCCCGAAAAGAAAAAATTAGAAGCCTACATGGATTCGATATCTAGTTTGCAAAGCCGTATGAGCGAGCTTGTAAAATCTGGAAAAGCAAGTGTGGAGGAAGTCAATCAATTGAAAGCCAATCTTGAAAATATGCAAGGGCAACTCGCTGGCTCACTACAATCGCTTAAAGCCGCTGAAGGGAAAAATGCTGAACTTACCGCATATATTAGCAAAATAGAACTGCGAGCCAAAAACCAAGACCAACAAATAACTGTTTTATTAGACCAAGTTTCTAAATTAGAAACCGAAAGTAAAGAGCAGAAAAAAACCATCGAGGAGCAAAAAGCAGAAAATGAAACCTCGAAAAAAACTATTGAAGAAAAAGATGTGGTTATTACGAACATCAAAAACCAAAAAGAGTTTACCACAGCTCTTTCCTCGCTTCAAGATAAATATAATGCAGCGTTTGAGAAAGCAAAAGCCTCGAAAGGCAAAGATGAATGTGGTACTTTCAAAGATTCCTATCGATATGCTAAGCAAATGGGTGAGCTTTCAGATGGCAAAGAAGACATGGTAAAAGAGGCAGGCAAGACGTATGCAACCATCATGGCCTTAAAAGACCAAGTACTCGCAAGAGCCAAAGCTGATATGAGCAAAAGCCAATATGCTAAATGCTTCTCAGGCTATAAGTAAGCCATCAATTAACCAATAACCACAAAAAAAGCAAGGCTTGTTTCAAACAAGGCTTGCTTTTTTAATGATTTCTTTTTGCAAAACAACTGCACCTGCATTTCACTGTTAATAAGTACTTTAAGTATTGTAAAAACACTAAAATTGCAAGTTTTTGCGCAGGCGATTTGGTATCAAAGTATATGGAATCAAAACAGAGTCTGTTGGCGATTCTTACGTTTATAAATAAGGATTCTTCGAAAGTTATTACGAGATAGCCACCCTGTAAGCGTCTGTTATACACTTTAGCACCCCACAAAAGCCTGAAAAACAGATTCTTACAGCATGACTG
>JAYTNK010000474.1:0-1957 GCA_043748375.1 Cytophagales bacterium | reverse complement strand
ACTGCTTACATCAGCGGGTATAAAAGTAGTGGCTACCTTTTTGGTAGAGCATTGGTAGGTAAAAGAGGCAACCAAAATCACCAAAAAATAGCGGAAAGTATAACAGAAATTCATAAAAAGTGGGGGATTGAGCGAATATATTTGAGCAAAGTTATACAAAAAAAATACAATCCCAAACCTTTTAATTTACGATACCAAAATACTGATAATCAATAGGCTGTAACTATAAAACGGGTAACTTATTTAATTGCTTATTTCTTACAGCCAGTAAAACAATTTTTGACTCAATAAGACGCAAAAACCGCTGGTTAAAGAACTTAAGCCACAGCGTATGTTTGCTCATGCAGTATGCTATTTAATTCGAGCATCAATTTTGTCCCTGCGAGTAAGTCTTGAAAGGCTATTACTTCAGCAAGAGATAGCACATAGCAACGTTCAGAAGCACATGGCGAGATAATAGCACAATCATAAACGCGTGAAGGATTGCTTGCCATTGCCTGTACATCTACTTCATCAACGCGTTTTTTCAATGCCCAAAAATGGACAATATTGAAAGGCGTAACCGTTCCCGCAAAATGCACAAAGAGTGTACGTTTTCCTTGATATACTGCCCCGTATTGAGTTGCAAACAATTCTTTGCCGTAATTTTGCATAGAGAAAGCCTGGTTTTTTTTGCAAAGATATGTCTTATTTAGATTTAATCCAAATTATTTTTTGTTATTATCCAAACATGGGTAGGCAAGATGCTTATTGGTTTATCTCGGCAGAACAGGTGTATAGTGCAACACAAGGCTTTTCAGTGCCTCTATCCATACTGGGCTGTAGTTCAGGCTTTCGACCATTTGCCAATGTTCGCCTCCCGCTTTCTCAAAGACCTCTTTATATTCTTCGCCTATTTCCTCAATAGTTTCCAAGCAATCAGCCACGAACGAGGGTGAAAAGGTGAGAATACGCTTTTTGCCCTTGCCTACCAACTCCTTAATTACAAAATCGGTGTACGGTTTTAGCCAAGGGTCATTTAATAAACGTGATTGAAAAGACACAGTGTAATCTTGCTCTGTTAGTCCCAATTTCTCTGCCAATAAGCGTGTGGTTGCAAAGCACTGTGCACGATAGCAACCTCTATTTTGGGCGTGGATAGTCGCGCAACAATTCGGCAGCGCTTCTATAGATGGATTGGCTTTGGCGGCTTGTAGGCAAGTGCCTGTGTGGTCGCCTTTACGGATATGCCGCTCTGGTAAGCCATGGTAACTAAAAATGACGTGGTCATATTTCTCCTTATCCAAATATTGCCTGCCTTGAACTGCAAAGGCTTCGATGAATTGAGGATGGTCAAAAAAACTTTGAATAAAGGCTATTTCGGGTACTATTTGCCACTTACTTACAATATCCATTACTTTCTCATGGGCAGAACCTGTAGAAGCAGAGGCGTATTGTGGAAATAGTGGCACTACAATAATCTTGTCATATCCTTTACCCTTTAATTGCGTTAAGGCACTCTCAAGGCTGGGGTTTTGGTAGCGCATACCCAATATTACCTCGAACTCGCCTCCCAATGCTTCTTGCAAAAGAACTGTAGCGCGTTGGCTATAGACTAAGAGCGGTGAGCCTTCAGGTAGCCATACATTTCGATAGACTTTGGCAGACTTAGGGGCGCGAAAAGGCGCAATGATAAGATTTACAAGCAAGAAACGCAAAAGATACGGAATATCTAATACGCGCCCATCCATTAAAAACTCACGCAAATATTTGCGGACATCGCTTGTTTTGGCACTATCGGGTGTGCCAAGATTAACTAATAAAACGCCTATGTTGGGCATATTCACTGATAAAATAGAAGGTAAAATGCAATTATAATCCTTATTTTGTAGGGGTGATGCTTATCAATTCGTCTTGCGCAGTATAGGCAAGCTTGAACCGCTTGCCTACCACAGCAGGATTAGCACCAGGCACGCCT
>JAYTNK010000473.1:0-4082 GCA_043748375.1 Cytophagales bacterium | reverse complement strand
GTAGTCAATAGAGGAAAGCCTGTCGATAAGTCATGGCGCATTTGATAGCCAAATACAGAGCGCGTGCCAGTCCCTGTGCGGTCTGTTTTAATTGTTCCTTCTGCTAATAAATGGCGCAAGAGCGCGAGATAAGGCAATTCCATGTAATACTGTTTTGATATATTGAAATAGTGAAAAAGTGCAAACTATTTGGTTAGTTTGCACTTGTGGTGTTTATAAAACAGGTTCTTGTTTTTGATGATACAGCGTTTCTACTACTACTGTATCGCCTACAATACTATAGACGACCTTGTAAAAGCCTGCCAAGATAGCCCTATAAGGGTCAGTTTCTTTGGCAAGCATGGCTACAGACGCGCCTTGCATATAAGTAGTATCAAGCGTGGCTACCTTTTGCAAGATATCCAAAACCACTTCTTTTCCACGTTCAGGGGACTTTTGAGCAATACGCCCATAAATTTGTTGTAGGTCTTTTTTGGCAGACTCTGCCCACCATACTCTTTTTGCAGTTACCATGTGGTTTGTACCTCCGTTTCTACTTCTTTTTGGGTGAATACTCGTTTTTCTTTTTGGGCAAGGTTTGAAGCATTGATGCGTTTATAAAAATCGGTTGCAGTCATAGGCTTCAATGTACTGTCATCAAGGTCATCTACTTGTACGCTTACAGTCAAGCCCGAATCTTTTAATAACGTCAGCACTTGTTCCAAGTGTTCGCCCTGCACTTGTACTTTGATGTTTATCATGTGGGTTAGGGTTAAGGTTTCTCAAAGGTAAGCACTTTTTTTTTAATTGCCAAATATGAAGACGGTAAAATATGAGTTGTTTATGCTTTTGTAAGCCGAAAATTTCAAATTGTCTAAATATCTTTTCAGGCACGTTATACACAGGGGTAGGCAAGCTTGCCTGCCCACATACGCAACGCGTACTACAGGTAATTATTCGTTTTTTGTAGAAAAACGTAAGAAAATTACGCTGAAATTTTAGGTTCTCGTCCTAAAGCAAGTAAGATTATTTTGGTTCTTAGAAAGTTATTACGGGATAGCCACGCTGTAAGCGTCTGTTATACACTTTAGCACGCCGCAAAAGCCTGAAAAACAGATTCTTACAGCATGACTGCTCATATATTTTGGTAGCTTCCGCTATAACTTTCTAAGAACCATTATTTTTGAACGGACAGTATTATTTTTGAACGCTACAAATTGGCTTTAGTAGCGTCCTTTACTTAGAGGGTTATCTGCCATACGCCTACCATGCGGTCATCGCCTGCCGAGAGTAAATAATTTTCGTAGGGAGTCCAAAGTAAAGTATTGACGGAATTGCCGTGACCTGCGTGGCGGGCTTTATCCAATACCTTGAGGAGGCGAAAGGTTTTTGCGTCCCAAATTTTGACAGCTTTGTCCATACTGCCTGTAGCAAATAATGCTCCGTCAGGGCTGTAGGCAAGGCGATTGATAGCAAATAAATGCGCAGCGATAGATTGTTTTAGTGCGTATGCGTGGCTTGCCTCCCAAATATGAAGGTGAGCATCGCGGCTTCCGCTCAATAAATATTGCCCATCAGGACTGTAGGCAAGGGTAAAAACAGAGTTTTTATGTCCTGTTAGGGTGTGTTTAAGCGTGCCGCTTTTAATATCAAATATGCGAATAAAGTTATCGCTAAATCCTACTGCAAAGGTTTGTTTATCGGGGTGTATGGCTATGCAACGCGCACTTTTTTCAGAGGCTTTGATATGTTTGCGGACTGCCCACTCCTCTAAATCTACATAAACTATCACGCCATCACCTAAGGCGACAAGGGCAGTATTGTCTTGTAGTTGTATATCAAAAATATAACTGTGAGTTAAGTGTAGCGAGCGCGTTTCGGTCTTTTGTGTATAATTAATTTGATGCAAACCTGCAAAATTCTCTCCCACTAATAGCTCATCGTTGGTAGGCAAGGCGCAAAGTGCATACACTGCGTTAGGTACTTTTGCTACAAGACTTCCTAATTCTGGACGCGCCAAATCCCATTGAGCTATCTTGCCTTCCCCATCTGCTGAAAAGAAATAGCGATTATCATGCGCTGAAGCCAGCGCGTAAATGCAGTCTTGATGCCCTGCAAGAGTGGCTATTTTTTCGGGTTGCATAATAAATGAATAATGGTTAATGCTAAACTTTCCTATTTTATTTTTTACATTTTTTTGAAGCACTTAGAAAAGTTCATCATTTCGGATAAGTCGCTAACGACAATTTGCCCGCTCATGAAAGCGGTTTGTGGATTTACTCTGCCGAGTTCAATATCCGCATAAAGGGTATCTGTGAGTGAGATAAGGCATTTAGGTTCGCCATGCAGTCCGTCTGTTACGAGGCACTTGCCTGCTTGAATGTTGATGGTAAACTTGCCTCCCTGCTCGCCTGCTATGTCATAATGTATAATAGCAGTGTACGCGCCTACTTTGTCTGTTCGTAGTCGGGCAGGCAAGGTGTTGATAATTTCGCGGGCTGTAGGAGTACTTTCGTCTACGTTTTCTGTTTTATAAGCAGGCGCATATTGTACATCATCAATAGTCATTTTAGCAATAATTTCGCGCATGATTTGGGACGTGCCGCCTGCTATTGTTCCTACACGAACATCGCGGTAAGCTCTGCAAATAGGGAAATCTTCTACATAGCCATATCCTCCAAACATTTGCAAACACTCATCTATCACACGCTTTGCCAGCTCGGTGCTGAGTAATTTTGCCATTGAACATTCTTTTACGCAAAATTCGCCTTGTTCATGAAGCCAAGCCGTATGATGTACAAATTGGCGGTTCTGTTCTATTTCGGAGGCAAGTTGTGCTATTGTGTGGCGTAATGCTTGATATTTATTGATAGTACGTCCAAAAGTTTGGCGTTGTGCCATGTATTCGAGGGTTTGTGCCATCGCCCCATCCATACCACCTACCGACATTATCGCCGCCACCAATCGCTCAAGCTGAAAACTATCCATGATATAATAAAAGCCTTTGCCCTCCTCGCCTATTAAATTTGTTATAGGGACTTTTACATCTTGGAAGGCAATTTCTGCTGTATCGGAACAGTGCAAACCCATCTTATTGAGTTTGGTACGGGTTACGCCCTCTTGCTCGCCTTCTACCAAAATAAGCGAGATACCCTTTTCAGTTTTGACCGCCACTGCATAAAAATCGCAGTAAGTGCCGTTAGTTATCCAAGTTTTAGAGCCGTTGATAATAAAATAATCGCCTTCGCGTTTCGCGCTGGTGCGCATAGCTTGTACATCAGAGCCTGCTTCGGGTTCGGATATGGCAAGGGCGGCTATCATCTTGCCTGCGATGGCAGGGCGCAAATACTTCTCTTTCAAGTAAGGGCTACCTGCACGCGCTATGTGGTTAGTAGCCATATAAGTATGTACACTCATAGCAGTGTTGAAGCCTGCGCTTGTCTTGCCTATTTCTTCGAGAAATACTACGGAGTAAAAAATATCAGCGTTTGAACCGCCATGTGCTTCGTCGTGGCAAAGCCCTAAATAACCCATTTCACCCATCTTTTCCCAAATGCTACGCGGGATTTGTCGGTCTGCTTCCCATGCATCGAGGTGTGGAAGGACTTCTTTTGCCAAGAAATCGCGTACAGTTTGGCGAAAAAAATGATGTTCTTCTGTGAAATAAGGTGATTTTCTCATATTTATGGATTATTTTGATATATTAAATTTATTGCAAAAGTGTAAAAGTGGTTGAAAAACGCCTATCCCCTCGCCTACCCCTCTTTGGGTGTCCTCACCAAATAACTGTACCTAAGCCACAGGCTGTTTCGTAGGAACACATAAACAAGCGTATAAAACATTAAGCGTTTACAAAATACATATCTATTTCGCCTTTACCTTTGGCGTTTATTTTGCCGCGATATTCGCACTGGAACACATCTTTTACGAGGGCGTATGTATCGGCTGAAATATTGATTTTGTTTACTTCGCCAGAACTTTCCATGCGCGAGGCAATGTTTACGGTGTCGCCCCAAATATCATAAGCAAATTTCTTCTTGCCTACCACACCCGCTACCACACTGCCTGAATGAATACCCAATCGACATTCAAAATACGGCTTC
>JAYTNK010000472.1:0-3954 GCA_043748375.1 Cytophagales bacterium | reverse complement strand
CTTGAGGGATTCGAACCCCCGACCCTCTGCTTGTAAGGCAGATGCTCTGAACCAGCTGAGCTAAAAACCCATGTACCTGCTTAATTGGAGTGCAATATTAGGCACTTATTTTGAAACCTCCAAATGTTTTGTAGTTTTTTTTAATATTTTTTTTAATATTTTTTAAAAAACCCCAAATAAGGCTTTTTTTAGCTATTTTTGAGGTCTAATCGACAAATGTTATGGGTGGAAAACTTTTCAATCTTGGCAGATTGCCAAAAAAAGACTACAGCGAAATAGAAGCGCAAGTAAAAAAATATTTGGATAATAAGATACCAAACAGTTATCGAATACCGCAATACTATCGCGACAAGGCTGACTTTGGTGATATGGATATTATTATCTCTCCTGAGTTGGCAGGCAAGGAGTGGCATATCTTAAGGCAAGAGATAACACAGGATTTGGATATAACGCAGTTTAAAGTGGTGGGCAATGTGTTTTCTACGGTGTATCAGCATTTACAAGTTGATTTTTTCACTGCGCCTGCGTTATATTTAGAAAGTACCTATAACTATCTATCTTTTAACGATTTAGGTAATTTGATAGGGCGCATTTGCAAACGCTTTGAGCTGAAATATGGCGAACAGGGTTTGTTGTATGTCTATAGGCAAGCTCAAGGAAACTATCAGAAGGACTTGCCTATCACCACAGATATGGGGCGGATATGCGCTTTTTTAGGATTGGATTATCCAAGATGGCGCAGGGGTTTCGATAACCTCGCTGATTTGTTTGAATGGGTAATAGCCTCGCCCTATTTTTCTGTAGAACCTTATCTAAATCCTTCTAAAACGATAGATAAACGGGCTAAACATCGTCCTACTATAGAGCGTTTTTTAGCCTACTTAACCACTCATAACATCGAAAAGCGATATGTATTCGAGGAGGATAAAAGTGCTTACCTACCCAGCATTATTACTTTCTTTCCTGAGTCTGACCTTGCCTACCAAATAGCACAAGAGCAGGCGCGTGAAGCGTATATGATGGAGGTACAAGTGAAATTTAATGGCAAACATATTATGTCGCTTATACCTGATTTGAATGGCATCGCCTTAGGTAAATTTATATTGTCGTTTAAGCAACAATTTGTTGATAATGAGCAATTTGAATCCTATCTTATTCAGAACCCTCAAAAAATAATTGATGAAAAAATAATAGCATTACAAAAAATTACGCGCTTGGAATAATTGTGTTAGGGGCTTGTGGTTTCTGCCTTCTACCTTGCCTGCCCTCCAAATAGGGTAGAGGGCAGGCGAGGCATAAAATTTGGCAAAAGTTAAGCTACTGGGTTTTGCGAAGCACTATAGTAGCATATATAAATAAATTAGCACGAGTACTTACACCAAATATTTTCCTAAATCATTGGCTGTAAGCGTACCTTCATATAGAGACGTACCCAAAATAACAGCATATACACCCATTTCTTCCAATTTTTCAATATCATCTACTGAGCGTACTCCTCCGTATGCAATAACGTTTAAGTCAGGGAATTTTGAACGGATATTTTGATATAATTGAAAATCAGGCCCTTGTAATTGTCCATCACGCGCTATCTCAGTTGCTTTCACATAACGGACACCACGCTCGTGCCAATAATCGAGGTGATTATAGAGATCTATTCCCGTATGACGTTTCCAACCTCCTGTATGCACCACACCATCGCGAGAATCGGCTGCCATGATGATTTTCTTGCCTCCGAAAGTAATAAGCCATTCTTTGAACTTGTCATTTTCGTGTACAGGCACACTCGCAGTCGTAATATATTTTGCTCCACATTCGAATATGGTTCTAGCATCATCGTCTGTCATAACACCTCCACTGAAGTCAATTTCGAGTTTGGTATATTGAGTGAGCGTTTGCAAGAGTTGATAATTGACTACTTTGCGCGCTTTTGCACCATCGAGATCGATGAGGTGTAAGCGTTTAAAGCCCTGTGCTTCGAAGTTCATAGCCATATCAAGCGGATTTTCATCATAGACTTTCAGCTCATCTATGTTGCCTTTTACTGTTTTAACTACTTTGCCTCCAGCTATAGTAAGGCTTGCTATTATTTTTATCATACAATAATGGATTTTACAATTTTTAGATTTAGCTCCTTTTGCAAATTAAGTAAAAAAAGGTTTGTTTTCCAAAAAAAAAAGGAAATTATTGATAAATTTGCTATCTTTGCATCTTAAAATGATTATTCAACTCTAACCCACTGTATTTTTGTGCGTATTTCAAGTGTATTCCTCATAGCGGCTTTTGTAGCCTTAGTAGCTTGCCAAAACACCGACATGAACAAAAAGGACGGCAATAAAGCCTTGCCTGCCAACAACACCGAAGCAAAAGCCTATAAATTCGCTTTTGTAAACACTGACACATTGTTAGAAAGGTATGCTTTTTACAAAGATATGAAAAAAGATCTTGAAACGAAAGGTAGAATTATTGATTCAGACTTGCGTAATAAGATGTCTGGGTTTCAAAACGAAGCGGTGTTATACCAAAAAAGTGTAGGTAGCATGACTATTGACCAAGCTAAACGCACAGAACAAGGACTTGCGGCTAAAGAACAAGAGCTTGGACAGTACAAGCAAACTGTAGAAAATGACTTTCTCAAACAAGAGCAAGACATGAGCAAAAAACTTAATGGCAATATCAACGACTTTGTAAAAAAATATGCTGAACAAAACGGCTATACTTTTATATTTTCTTATTCTAAAAATGCTACAGGTGTAGGCATGTTGTATGGACAAGATGCGCTTGATATTACAGCTGATATAGCTAAAGGGTTGAATGAAGCCTATAAACCTGAAAAGAAGTAAGATTCACACTTTCTGTAATTGACATAACCGCTGCTTGATTGGTCGTACACCATAAAAGTAGCGGTTATTTTTTAATATTTTTTGGAATTTAAGAATTTTTCTATAAATTTGCTTTAAAAAATAAAACCAATGGAAAATCGCAACGAAAAGGCGCAAGAAATCATCAAAAATCATGTAACTTGGGCAATGGGCGCAGGCGCAATACCGTTGTTTATTATTGATGTCGCTGCGGTAACAGCCGTACAACTCGATATGCTGAAACAACTTTGTGCGTTGTACGAGGTAAACTATTTGGAAAGCTCAGGCAAAAGCCTCATTACTGCTATTGCAGGAAGCACATTGGCAAAAATTGCTGCGAGCTTTATCAAAGGCATACCCGTTATTGGCACTTTCATTGGTGGAGTGTCTATGGCGGCTATGTCGGGAGCCTCTACATACGGTATGGGACAGGTATTCGTTAGGCATTTTGAAAATGGTGGTAGCGTTTTCAACTTTGATATGAGCTGGGGGAAACAACAATACGAACAAGCATACGAAAAAGGTAAAGAATATACCTCTAATATAGAAGTAAAAGATACCGCAAATAAGGCCAATAGCAAAGGGGACGTATTTGCTAAACTTGATGAATTGGTAAAACTCAGAAAAAGCGGCGTGCTAACTGAAGACGAATTTAACAAGAAAAAAGAAGAACTATTAGGGAAATTATACGCATAAACTATCTATGGACATTAGCTATATTATTGTATTTATCATCACAAGCCTCTTGCCTGCTGGCACAAAAGAATGTAAGGCTTTCGCAGAAAACGCAGACAATTCCATTTTCACGCTTATGCTCAATGAAAAAAATCAATGGGAAATGAAGACTGAAGAGGACAAACAACCGCGTAGGTTTACAATCAAAGACAATCAAATAAATATACACATAGGTGAGAGTGAACTTACCTATAACATGGGTGAAGCCTTCGAAAATAAACAAATAAACTGGAAAAAAGTAAAAATGCTTACTTTGAAAGGTGGGGAGATGCCTTCTCTTGAAATCTTGAGACAAAAAAACTCTTTTACGCTTAATCCTAAGAAAGGGAAAGAAGTAGATAAAAATGAAAAAAAATTAACC
>JAYTNK010000471.1:0-8983 GCA_043748375.1 Cytophagales bacterium | reverse complement strand
TCTTAATATCGAAGCTCAATTTGATGAACAAGGCAACCCTTATCCTATTGTTCTGATGGGTAAAAATGGGACTGGCAAAACCCTATTATTGAGCAATATTCTAGATGGTTTCATTGAGTTGAAAAGACTAAAATATACAGAACTCAACGAAGTCTTGCCTAACAAATATCTTAAGTTGGGTTTAAAATCGTATATAAAAGTGGAAAAAGAGTATTCTTTTTCAAAAATTAGTATGTCCGATAACGGAAATATTGGGTATTATAGTGATTTTGCAAGTCATCAAAGCGGAAAAGATATTTTACAATCTAATCCACCCCTAATCACTTTACTGAATGGTTTGAATCTTTCACAAGCAAAATTTCAACAATATGGGTATGCTAAACAATTTGTAATTAATAACTTACTTCTAACTGTATTAGATGATAATGTTCTTATATTTTTGCCTCATAGCCGTTATGATCACCCAGCATGGCTTACCAAAGAAAGTCAAATTGGGTTTGAAATGAAAGAGAATTTTCTGGAACAAGATAAAACTAATATTATCAAAACCAATATTTTGAAAGAGATTGAAACATGGATTTTGGATTGTATATTAGATAAAGAATTATATGAGAAAAAACTAATATGTGAAAACATTTCTCTTAATATAAAAGGCATTTTAATACAAAATTTGAATGTTTTTTCAATGTATTCTGGAAAAAATACTAACATACATGCTCTAATAAACCAATTATTTACTACCATTTATAAGACTAAATTTCCAAATATTCAACAAGCCAGAATAGGAGTTGGAGAAAAAAATGGACGCGCTATTTCTGTTATTATCAATGAAAATGGAGATGAAAGGACTGTAGCCACTTCTTTTTTTCATCTTTCATCAGGTGAAATAATGCTACTATCCTTATTTACCTCTATTATTAAAGAATATGATAAATTAGGCAAGAATTTCCAAAACCTTAATGAAATTCAGGGAATAGTAGTAATTGATGAAATTGATTTGCATTTGCATATTGAGTTTCAAAAAATGGTATTACCTCAACTCATAAAAATGTTTCCCAAAATACAATTTATTATTACTACTCATTCGCCTTTCTTTTTAATGGGTATGGATAAAGAATTTGAGGGAAAATGTACTTTTATCAATATGCCTGAAGGCAATCAAATTCAGGTAAGTCAATTTTCAGAAGTAAATACCGCCTATGACGTATTTACACAAGGGTTTAATGAAATGCAAAAAACCTTTCAAGAAGTGAATAATAAAATACAAACTATTACAAAGACCTTAGTAATTACAGAAGGTAAAACGGATTGGAAGCACTTGAAAAATGCTTTGAAAGTATTACAAGCACAAGGACACTATACAAATCTTGATTTTGAGTTTTTGGAATATGAAGATAATATTCAAATGGGGGATAGCCAATTAAAATCTTTATGTGAGCAAAGTGCAAAAATGAAACAAAATAGAAAAATTATTTGCGTATTTGACAGAGATGGAAAAGCAGATATTATGCAATCAGCAGGAATAAATCAAGAATACAAAAATTGGAATAACAATGTTTACTCTTTTTGCATTCCTATTCCTGCACATAGACAAGACTATAAAGAAATTAGTATAGAGTTTTACTATACTGATAGCGAACTTAAAACTGTTGATGTGGGTACTCAAAAAAGACTGTTTTTTTCTAATGAGTTGTGTAAAGAAGTAAGTGCAACAACTAATAGTTCAGAAATAGTGATTAGGAGTTTACCTGTTTCTAATGAAGAATTTGATAAAAAAATTTATGACCAAGACGTTTTTAAAATAAAAGATAAAAGTGGGGTACAATTAGCCCATTCAAAAAATCATTTTGCAGAAAATATTTTAAAAGGAGAAGAAGGCTTTGATAACTTTGATATAACAGAGTTTTGTAAAATATTTGATATTATTCAAAAAATAATCAACCTTTAATTTTACAAAGCTATGCAAAACCTATTCGAAACCCAACCCGAAACTTCCCTACTCAAAAAGTTTTCTGAGATCCACAACAGCATTTATGCAAATGATGGACTTTCTGCAAAACAAGCCTTAGATTAAAAAGAAAACAGCAAGCAGTTTTTTGTAAAACATTTGTGCAACGCATAGAAAGCTTGTTTCGAAAAAGATTCTTGGCTTTTTTGATATTTTTGAGCCTAACGAAAAGATAAATTTGATTTTAGTGATGGTTATAAAAAAAAATTTTAAATACTTGTTTCTTAACCACTTAAAAACTCGCTTTCACCAAGTATGTATGTAGGCGCATTTTTGCATATCCTACGTTATTTTTAATTTCTAATCCTATACTTTCAGACGTGTTTTCTATTCAAGAAGTTATCCAAATAACAGCAGGTAGTGCTTTGCAACTTGCCTGCCCAACTGACATGATTCAACAGTTGTTAATAGATAGCAGAAAGGTTGTTTTTACTGAAACTTCCTTGTTTTTTGCTATTGCAGGCGAGCGTCATGATGGTCATTTATTTATAAACGAACTGATAAAAAAAGGAGTAAGAAATTTTATTATCACCAATCTGCTTTACATACCTACGTATGAAAAGGAGGCAGGCAAGCTAAATATCAATGTTATCCTTGTGCCCAATGCTATAGATGCCCTTCAAAAAGTAGCGGAGGCGCATCGTGCCAAATTCTCTTATCCTGTAATTGGCATAACGGGTAGTAACGGTAAAACGATTGTAAAAGAATGGCTTTATCAATTGCTTAGTCCAGATTTTCGGATAGTGCGAAGCCCCAAAAGTTACAATTCTCAAGTGGGAGTTCCGTTATCTGTTTGGGAAATGAATGAAAATCATAATTTAGCTATTTTTGAAGCGGGTATTTCGCGGGTAGGCGAGATGCAAAACCTTCAACGTATCATACAACCTACATTGGGTATTTTTACCAATATCGGCTCTGCCCATGACGAGGGCTTTGAAAATACGGTTCAAAAGATACGAGAAAAAGCCTTGCTTTTTAAACATTGCCCATCATATACAACCCATAAAGTGCTGTTAAATAATATTGAAATGAATAGCATTCAAAATTTTACTGTTTTGAATACTACCCAAACCAATACAGGAGAAACTATTTTTGACCTTGCCTACCAACATGAAATATTCCAGCTTAAGTTACCCTCTATAGATAAAGCTATGCTTGAAAATATGCTGACGTGTCTGTGTATTTTATTGCATTTTAACATTCCTTTTGCAACTATGCAAACCCGTTTTAATACTTTGCGCCCTGTAGCTATGCGCTTAGAGATGAAAGAGGCTATCCATGACTCGTATGTGATTGACGACAGTTATAATAATGATTTGAGCGGTTTGCAAATGGCACTCAGTTTTTTAAAATCACAACAACAGGCAAGCCAAAAAGTGGTTATTCTGTCGGATATGTACGAAACAAACTTGCCTGATGCCGAACTATATCAGATTATAGCCACCATGCTACATGGCGCATCGATACAAATATTGGTAGGTATTGGAAAAAAAATAAAATTATTGGAGGATTTTCTAAAAATAAATAAAAAAATAAACACGCATTTTTTTGAGGACACCGCCACATTTTTAGCAAGTCCGTTTGTTCATTCTTTTCACCATTCACTTGTTTTAGTGAAAGGCTCACGTGCTTTTGCATTTGAGAAAATTGTAAAAAAATTGCAAAAAAAGACGCATGGCACTGTTTTAGAAATAAATTTAGATGCGCTTACCCATAATCTTAATTTTTATAGAAGTTTATTAAAGCCAGCTACTAAAGTGATGGTGATGGTAAAAGCCTTTGCTTATGGTAGTGGTAGCGCGGAAGTAGCGCAATGGCTACAATTTCATAGGGTTGATTATTTAGGGGTAGCGTATGTGGATGAAGGGGTATTTTTGCGTAAAAATGGGATAACCTTGCCCATCATGGTGTTAAATCCTACAGCTGACAGTTTTGGGGTTTGCGCAACCTATAACCTTGAACCCGAAATCTATAGTTTTAAGATTTTAGAGGAGCTACTATCTTTTTTCTATGCTCAAGAAACCCATTTTCCAAACTTTAAAATACATATAAAGTTAGATACAGGTATGCGCCGTTTGGGTTTTGAGGCACACGAGATAGCCAAACTTGGCAAAATGCTTGTGGATAGATTACCTCACGAAGTTAGAGTTGCCTCTGTACTAAGCCACATGGCAGGAGCTGATGAGGCACAACACCAAAACTTTTCGCAACATCAAATAGCCGTTTTTAGACAAGCAACACTCGATTTAGAAGAAATATTGGGGCATACATTTTTACGGCATATAGCCAACTCGCCTGCCATTGCACGCTATCCTGAAGCTCATTTTGATATGGTGCGTTTGGGTGTGGGCTTGTACGGCGTAGAAACTACAGGGCTTTACTCGAAAGAATTAGCCACCGTTGCGACTTTCAAAACCATTATTTCGCAAATAAAACATATCAAAGCAGGCGAGAGTGTGGGCTATGGCAGGCAAGGAGTTGCCTCAACAGACATGACCATAGCCACTATAGCGGTGGGTTACGCTGATGGATTTCTTAGGCGATTAAGCAAAGGGGTAGGCAAGGTGGCTATTAATGGGCAACTTGCCTACGTAATGGGCAATGTTTGTATGGACATGACTATGGTAGATATTACACACATAGAAGCAAACGAAGGCGATGAAGCAACTATTTTTGGAGAAAATCCTACAGTTTTTGATATAGCCGAAGCACTCGGTACAATTCCCTACGAAGTCTTGACGTTAGTGAGCGAGCGAGTAAAAAGGGTTTTTTTTACTGAATAATTGGTACTAATTTTGCCTATTCAAAAAAGAGTGGTAAATTTGTTTGCCAAAGTAGCAACATTCTTAATAAGGTATTATTATGTGGAAAAGTTTCATTCGTTTATTCTCTATCAGAACCATCAGCCAAAAAATCAAGGCGGGCTTCTTGTTCATTTACTTTTTCTTCCTTATTAACGGCATAGTAAGTATTGTTACTATTCAAAATAGTAGCAAGGAAATAGGCTATGCCTCGCAAATAGCCAACCCCTCCATTTTTAAAATAAATGAATTTCGGGTAAAAATTGGGAAAAGCCAAATTTATACCCAAGCATGGGTCTATCAGCCTACTTCGACGCGCAAAATAGAAGCAGAGGCACTAAGATCCTTACACCGCACCTTTCCTGAGTTTAGAGATAACTTAAAGGCGATTCAAGCAAAATGGACAAACCAAGAGGAAAGCATTCAAATGGACTCCTTGTGGGTTAAATTTGATGCCTTGTTAAACTATCAAGGCACTATCATGCATGAGCTTTCTGAACCAGAAGACTATAAGAATGAACGCAAAATGACACAGGTCAATCACATATTGATACGTAAGCTCCTTCCGCTTAGTGCCGATATGCTCAACAAATCGGAACAACTCATCAACAGCATGAAGAGTGAGCGCGAAAAAATAGAAAAGCATATCTCACAAGCCTTCGATTGGTTAACAAACCTTACGATAATATTAGCCTTTATTCTGGTTTTTGTTGGTTTTGGTGTTTCATGGTGGACACGCTTCCAAATCGTGAATCCTATTAAATACATCAACAGCGTGTTTCTAAAATTAGGCTCAGGCGAATTGCCTGAAGACCGACACTACAAATTTAATCGTGATGAGATTGGAGAAATGGCAGAATCTGCCGATAGGCTCGTTTATGGGCTAAAATCCACCTCGTCATTTGCAGAAAACATAGGCAAGGGCGATTACAATGCCGTTTATACACCGTTGAGCGATAAAGATGTATTGGGAAATGCCTTGCTCGATATGCGACTGAACCTTGCCAAAGTAGCCGAAGGTGAAAGACGCAGGAGTTGGGCGAATGAAGGACTTGTAAAATTTAGTGAATTGCTTAAGCAAAATACAGAAATAGCACTCCTAAGCGATTCCATCATCAGCAATCTCGTAAAATATATGCAGGCGAACCAAGGTGGCTTATTTATTTTAGAGGAAGGCAATATGCAGGCAAACGGCTTGATGCAAGAGTCTTACATGAAGCTTGTAGCGTGTTATGCTTGGGATAGAAAAAAATATTTGGAGCAAAAAATATTCAAAGGAGATGGGCTAACAGGGCAATCATGGCAAGAACAGGCTACTATTTATCTTACACAAGTACCAGAAGGCTATGTACGGATTACTTCAGGGTTGGGTGAAGCAAACCCCGACAGTATTTTGATTGTGCCATTGAAAATCAATGACGAAATATTTGGCGTGATAGAAATCGCCTCTTTCCGAAGACTCGAAGCCTTTGAAATTGAGTTCGTAGAAAAAGTAGCTGAAAGTATCGCCTCGACACTCGCTTCCGTAAAAATAAACGAACGCACACAACGCTTATTGGCTGAGTCTAATCTTGTAACAGAGCAAATGAGAAGCCAAGAGGAAGAAATGCGTATGAACATGGAAATGCTACAAAGTAGCCAAGACCATATTGCAATCTACCAACGCGAATATAAAGAAAAAGAAACACTCTTTAACTTTGCTTATATGATGCTCGAAACCGACAAGCGTTTTGCCATCAAAGAGGCGAATGAAATGGCAGAAACCAAACTTAAATATGATATGGCTGACCTTGACGGAATGCCCATAGATTATATCTTTGCCAATTATGACAAGTTTGAGGAAACCAAAGCCAAAATAGAAAAAGGCAACAAATGGGTGGACTTCTTATATATTAAAAACAAACAAAACCAAAAACTCTTTGTTCGCCTCAGTGCCTCTGCTGTTCGTGATGATGCAGGGCAAACCGTGAAGTATTTATTTATTATGGACGATATTACAGAAGCAAAAAGTTAATAGACCTCTTGCGAAAGTATTTTTTTTGAGTGGGAAACGAGGTTTTTCGCTTCGCTCAACATGACAAAACGCTACACAATTTAGTATTTCCACAAAAATTGTCAGACAACCAAATTGGTTCTCTGACAATTTTTGTGGAGAGAAAAAACATTAGCTTTGTCGTGCTGAACGAAGTAAAGTATATAATTAGACTTCCCGCGAAAGTACCTTTTCCCTCTCTCAAAATGGAGAGAGTGCAGGGTGTAAGGCTTCTAAAAAACACTTTCGCAAGAAGTCTATTGTTAATCAATGAGTTATTATCGAAACATGAAATTTTTTCGCTTCGCTCAAAATAATAAAAACCCTGACTAATTTAGTGCTTCCACAAAAATTGTCAGATAGCCATGAACAAGAAAAGCAAACAAACTGTATCGTTTTTCGTATGCTTAACAACTGCTCCTAAGCACATATCAATCAAATGAAAAAAACAACCAGAATAGAAACCGCCAAAGATACTTTGCGGACAATCGAAAAGGGCTTCTACAACTTGCCTACAGGCGAGCGCGTGGAAATATACGAAGCTCAAACAACTGCAGAAAAAAACACCGTTTTTTATGCAAGCGAAGTTTTAGATACACTGCTACAAAATTTTGTACCCAATACTACCTACGCCACTTCTTATCAAGTTACCCAGCAAACTACCATAGAAGGTTTATTAAGCCTCTCAGTCAATAATTTTGAGAAAATAGGCGTGCTAAATTTTGCCTCTGCTAAGAATGCAGGTGGTGGTTTTTTAGGGGGCGCACACGCACAAGAAGAGAGTTTGGCACGAAGTAGCGGTTTGTACGGCTGTTTATTGAAAGCTCCCACGTATTATGAATTGCACAGAAGCATGAAGTCTTGCCTATACACCGACAGCATGATTTATGCGCCACAAGTTCCTTTTTTCAAAGATGATGATGGCAATTATTTACCTTGCCTATACAAAGCTGATGTATTGACCTCGCCTGCCGTGAATGCAGGCGTAGTACGGCAACGTGAATTTAATAACGTGCCTGAAATTATACCCGCTACACGTTTGCGTATGCAAAAACTCCTCATGCTTTTAGCACAAAATGGCTGTACAGATGTTATTTTGGGTGCGTGGGGCTGTGGTGTTTTCCAAAACGTTCCTTCTGAAATAGCTATGCTGTTCCATGAATGTTTAGAAGGACAGTTCAAAGGCGTTTTTAGACAAGTGTTGTTTGCCATTAAATCAGATAAAGCCACTATGCTCAACCCTTTTGAGAAAAGATTTTTGTAGGTTTAACTATCTTCCAAATAGCGTTGTAAAAAAGAGTTTCACAAAAAGCCTATTTATTTCAAGCAAAAAACTGTAACTTTGTTGTTCTAAATATGACAAATTTAATATGCACACTGAACCGCCCATCCAAAACCGCTCCGCTCAAATTCGTCTACCCTTTTTGCTCGCCTGCACACTCGCAGGAGGCATTTTGTTAGGGGCAACTATTTTCGGTAATAAGAACCAAAAAGTGAGTGAAGGGCATCAGAAAATTCGAGAAATACTGGGCTATATTGAGCAAAATTATGTGGATACAGTCAATATGGAAAATTTAGTAGATTATTCTATTGACAAACTCTTGGAAAAGTTAGACCCACATAGTGCCTATATTCCTACAAAAGATGTTGCCCTTACAAATAGTCAATTAGAGGGCGATTTTGAAGGCATTGGCGTAGAATTCAATATTTTTCGCGATACACTTCATGTGATGGCGGCTATAGTCGGCGGCCCGTCAGAAACGGTAGGCATACAAGCAGGCGATAAAATAGTACAAGTCGATACCGAAAACATCGCAGGCGAGAAGGTAAAATTGGATAACCGCAAAATATTCAAGTTGTTGAGAGGTAAAAAAGGCTCAAAAGTAAAACTCTGCATCATACTAAAAGGCGATAAAAAAATACGCTTCTTTACTGTAACGCGTGATAAAATCCCTACGTATTCAGTGGAAGCCTCGTTGATGGTTGATGAGCAAACAGGCTTTCTCAAAATATCGCGCTTCGGTGCCAATACCTACGCAGAATTTAAAGAAGCCATTACAAATCTCAAAAAACAAGGCATGAAACGCCTGATATTGGATTTGCGTGATAACCCTGGCGGATATATGGACAGAGCCGTAAATA
>JAYTNK010000470.1:0-2907 GCA_043748375.1 Cytophagales bacterium | reverse complement strand
GTAAGGTCTTTGGCAAGTTCGTTCAATTCGTGGTAATGTGTAGCAAAAAGCGTCTTAGCGCGGTGTTTAGGGTGGTTATGCAAATATTCAAGGATAGCCCAAGCAATCGACACACCATCATAAGTGCTTGTGCCTCGCCCTATTTCGTCCATCAAAACCAAGCTTCTGTCGCTTAAGTTATTCATGATACTGGCTGTTTCCATCATCTCCACCATAAAAGTAGATTCGCCTTTGGCAAGATTATCGGAAGCCCCTACGCGGGTAAAAATCTTATCTACCACACCTATTTCAGCACTTTCTGCGGGTACAAAGCAACCAATTTGCGCCATGAGTACGATAAGAGCAGTTTGCCTCAAGAGCGCGGACTTGCCTGCCATATTGGGACCTGTTATCACGATAATTTGTTGCTGGTCTGTATCCAAATAAACATCATTAGGAATGTATGGCTCGTCTGGTGGGAGTTGTGCCTCGATAACCACGTGCCGTCCTGCTTTGATGTTTAATTCCTTGCTTTCCGACATCACAGGCTTTGTATAGCGATGTTTGCAGGCAAGTTGCGCAAAATTGGCAAGGCAATCCAACATAGCCAATACGCGCCCATTTTGTTGGATAGGCAAAGTAAACTCGCCTGCACTTTCTACTAATTGAAAGAATAATTGTTGTTCTAAGATGTTTATTTTCTCGTCAGCCGTAAGGATTTTATCCTCGTATATTTTTAACTCTTCTGTAATATATCGCTCTGCAGTCGTGAGGGTTTGCTTGCGAATCCATGTTTTAGGAACTTTGTTCCGATTTGCGTGACTTACCTCTAAATAATAACCATAAATCTTATTATATTCTATTTTCAGCGATTGAATGCCCGTTTCTATAGCCGCATTTTGGCGGACTTTTTCCAAGAAGTTCTTGCTGTCCAACACCATATTGCGCAGTTCGTCCAATTCAGGATTGATACCATCTTTCATCAAACCGCCTTCATTGGTAAGTGCTTTAGGCTCATCAAGCAATTCTTTTTCAATCTTTTCTGTTAAGTCAAGACAAGGGTTTAGTTGGTTTGAAAATTTATGCAGCAAGGGATAGCTTTGTGCTTCTAAAAGTTGTTTCAGTTGAGCAACTTGTATCAACGATTTTTTGAGTTGCAACATTTCGCGTGGCTTTGCGCGGCGCGAAGAAACTTTAGAAATCAGCCGTTCCACATCTCCAACATGGCGCAAAAAGTTTTGGACTTCCTCCAAAAACTCTGTGTCTTGGTGCAGGATACTCACTATAGATAGCCGTTCATTGATGCGGTTTTTGTCTTTTAGAGGCAGTGCGATCCATTTTCGGAGCATACGTGCGCCCATATTCGTGAGGGTTTTGTCCAATACATCAATCAATGCCACGCCGCCTATTTGTTGAGGAGCAAGAAGTTCAAGATTGCGAATAGTGAACTTGTCCAACCAAACATATCTATCTTCTTCAATCCGTGAAATACCTGCAATATGCCGCAGCTCCTTGTGATTATTTTCGTTCAAATAGTGCATAATAGCTCCTGCAGACGCAATAGCTTGTGGCAATTCAGCAATACCAAAACCTTTGAGCGACTGTACGCGGAAATGGCGCGTCAATAAGTCCTCACCAAAAGAAGTTTGGAAAAACCAATCTTCCAAATAGTAAGTAGCATAATTGTCTTTGCTCCACGCTATCCATTCTTGACGGAAAGCGCGGCTTATAAGGACTTCGGCAGGCAAGAAGCTCTGCAATAATTTATCTATAAATTCTTGATTGCCTTCAGTTGTCATGAACTCGCCTGTGGATATATCCACTAAGGCAATGCCCCAAATATCTTTTTGCATCGAGAGGGAGGCAAGGTAGTTATTGCGCCTGCCTTCCAATACGGTGTCATTATAAGAAACACCAGGGGTTACGAGTTCAGTTACACCTCGTTTAACTATTTTCTTGGTAAAACGCGGGTCTTCCAATTGGTCGCAAATAGCCACACGTTGCCCTGCTTTAACAAGTTTAGGCAAATACACCTCCAGCGAATGATGCGGAAAGCCAGCCAATTCTGTTTCAGAAGATGACCCGTTGTGTCGTTTTGTAAGCGTAATACCCAAAATACGGCTGGCAGTAATGGCATCTTCCCCAAAAGTTTCATAAAAATCACCTACTCGAAATAACAAAATAGCACCAGGATACTGTGTTTTGAATTGGTTATATTGGCGCATCATGGGTGTTTCGCGGTCAGCACCTTCTATCAATGCAACTTGGGTAGTTTTCTTTGCCATACATTATCTTAGAAATTTACGCAAAAATAACTTTTTTAGGGATAACTTGACTGGTTTTTATGTTTATTGTAGCAATAAATATAAAAAGCGATTAAAAGCAAAAAAAATAATGGCAAAATTATGGTGTAATCAAAAAAACCATTATCTTTGCCTCCAAATGAAAAGTAAAACACTTTTAGTAGATAATGCCCCCGAAACACTCTCCATGCACCCGCACAAGTTTGCGCTTTGGTTGGCTATAGTGAGCATGGTGATGTTGTTTGCTGCCTTTACGAGTGCCTATATAGTACGGCAGGGCGAAGGCAACTGGCTTTTATTTGAACTCCCTACTACGCTTTATTATACTACAGCTATATTATTGCTTAGTAGTATCACAATGCATGGCGCATATTTGTCGGCGAAAAACGATAACCAGACCATGTTGCAAATATTGATTAGCCTTACGGCTTTGTTAGGTGCAGCTTTTGTGTATGGGCAATTTTATGCATGGGGCGAGTTGGTGCAAGCAAAAGTTTTTTTTGCAGGTAGTGCCTCCAATCCTTCAGGCTCATTTTTGTATGTGATTACAGGTATGCATGGCTTGCATTTGGTAAGCGGTATTGTGTTTTTAGGATTGATAACTACATGGGTGTTTATGGGTAAA
>JAYTNK010000469.1:0-1546 GCA_043748375.1 Cytophagales bacterium | reverse complement strand
AGCGAAAAATCTCGTTTTTCGTTCACAAATCGTCATTCAACAACGAGATGCTTCACTACGTTCAGCATGACAAATGCGCTATCACTAAAAATAATACAGGAGGAAAATTAGTGCGTTAAAGGTTTATATCTTACCTATACGGTTTCGCGCCCAATACTATAATAAGTATAACCTTGTTCACGCATGAGGCTCAACTCGAATAAATTTCGCCCATCAAAGATTACTTTATTTTTTAAAAGGCTATTCATTACTTCAAAGTCGGGGCTTCGAAACACTTGCCACTCAGTCATTATTACGAGTGCGTCTGCCTCCAACAACGCCCCATACGGACTTTCGGCATAGGCTATACTATCGCCCAAGATTTGTTTTACATTTTCGATGGCTTCAGGGTCATAGACACGGACTTGTGCGCCTGCTTCGAGTAGTAAGTTAATGTTTTCGAGAGCGGGTGCTTCGCGTATGTCGTCTGTGTTAGGTTTGAATGCAAGTCCCCAAACAGCTATTTTTTTGCCTTTGAGGTCGTTGTTAAAATAGGCTTTTATGTGTGGGAATAACTTACTTTTCTGTTTGTCGTTTACTTGCATAACGGCTTTCAAAATTTGAAAGTCATAGTCGTATGCTTCGGCTGTTTTGGCAAGTGCCTGCACATCTTTTGGAAAGCAACTGCCCCCATATCCAATGCCTGCAAATAAGAAGCGGTTGCCTATGCGTGCATCAGTACCTATGCCCCGCCTAATCATATCCACATTTGCGCCTGCTTTTTCGCATAAGTTCGCAATTTCGTTCATGAAAGTTATTTTCATAGCCAGAAACGCATTGGCAGCGTATTTAGTCATTTCAGCACTGCGCTCATCCATAAAGATGAGTGGGTTGCCCTGCCTTACAAAAGGCGCGTATAATTTTTCAATTAGTTTGCGTGCCTCGCTCGATTCTGTACCAACTACTACACGGTCGGGCTTCATAAAGTCTTCTACTGCTACTCCTTCGCGCAAAAATTCAGGATTTGAAACCACATCAAATGGCACATGGGCATTTTTAGCTACTTGTTCGCGTACTTTTTCCGAAGTTCCTACAGGCACCGTACTTTTATCAATAATAACGGTATATTTTTCGAGCAGTCCGCCTAATTGTTCCGCTACACCTAATATATATTTTAAGTCAGCAGAGCCATCTTCGCCTGGTGGGGTAGGCAAGGCAAGAAATATGATTTGAGCATCTTTTATACCTTCGGCAAGCGATGTGGTAAAGTGCAAGCGTTTTTCTTTGATGTTTCGCTCAAATAAATTTTCTAAGCCTGGCTCAAAAATAGTAATGGTACCAGCCTGTAGTTTTTGAATTTTCTTCTCATCAATATCTACACAAGTTACGGTATTGCCCGTTTCAGCAAAGCAGGTGCCTGTTACCAAACCCACGTATCCTGTTCCAACTACAGCTATTTTCATACAGTTCTAATAAATAAATTAAGCGCAAAGATAGGTTTTTTGAAAGAAATAAGCAAACAATTTTAAATATGTGTATCTTTGCACAAATGAAGATATGGTTGCAG